>DASXGU010000213.1:0-11483 GCA_036488915.1 Gemmatimonadaceae bacterium
ACCTCCCGGCCGGCCAGGGGACCCGCGACTACATCGTCGTGGTCGCCAACGCCGATCCAAACGACTCCATCGCCAAATACTCGGTCAAAGCCGACCAGAATACGGGCGCGTCTTTCGGGATCAGCTCCGCCGTAGAAGTCGCCCCGCAGTACACCCGGCAGCTCGGCCCGCTGTCGCTGGCGATGAGCCCCCAGCAGGCGATGGACAACAAGGTTCGTGCTTTCGAGCGGTCCGGGCTGACGCTCCGCTCCACCGGCCCCCTCGGCACTTATTCGCGCTTTTCGGCGCGCCGCAGCAGTGAGGTGGCGACCGCGGCCGTGCCAGCCGTCGGCGACATCATCAACATCAACGTCCCCGACGGAAACTCACAGAACCTGTGCGCCAATTTCTTCCGCACCGAGGCAACGGTCGCTTCGGTCAGCCGCCGGGCCATCCTCGCCGTCGATACTCTCGATGGACCGCCGGCGACGCTGTTCCCCCAGGCGGTGCTCGACTCGATCACCAACGAGTTCGACAACCTCACTTATCCGACGGACAGCTCGTATTACGGCAAGCCCACTGACGTCGATGCCAACGGGCACATAATCCTCCTCTTCACCGGCGAGATCAACAAGCTGACGCCGCCGCACACGACTGGTGGCTTTGTCGGCGGGTTCTTTTTTGCCGGCGACTTCTTTCCCAATGCCGACCAGGGTGGCGGTCCCGGCAGCTTCTGCCAGGAGAGCAACAACGCCGAGATCTTCTATCTGTTGTCGCCCGATCCCGGCGGTGTGAAGTTCGGCAACGACCGGTCAGCGAGCTCGGTCCGTCAGGGGACGCGTGGCACGATCGCGCACGAGTTTCAGCACATGATCAACGCCGGCAACCGCTTCCAGAACCCGGCCGTGAGCTCCTTCGAGGCGACTTGGCTCGACGAGGCGCTGGCTCACTTCGCCGAGGACGCGGTCGGCCGCGTCCAGCGCGGATTCGGGGACCTGCAGACCCTCGCCTTCAGCGATGTGCTGCCCTGCAACTCTCCGTGCTCGCAGGCCAACGACTTCAACGCATTTTTCTTCCAGAATCTGGCGCGCCTCACCGACTGGATGGTGGCGCCCGACAAGTACGGTCCCTTCGCCAAGATGGCCGACACCAGCCTCGCGACGCGCGGCGCGGCGTGGGCGATCGTTCGCTACGCGGCCGACAACTTCTCCGCCGCCAACCCCCGCTCGCTCACGCGGGCGCTGGCGGCCGGCCCCGACACCGGCGTCAAGAACTTCGCCTCCGCCGCCAAAGTCCCGATCGATACCCTCGTCAGGGGGTTCCTCGTGTCGATGTACGCAGACCACCTCGGCATTCCCAATCTCAACGCCGAGTACCAGTACAAGTCGTACAACTTCCGCAGCGTGATGCCACCGGTGGCCAGATCGGTTCTCAACCAGACGACGGCGTCCTATCCGCTGGTGGTGCAGTCAATCGGCAGCGGCAGCGACAACATTTCGACGAGCAGCAGGGTTGGGAGCGGAACCTACTACCGGCTCAGCGTAACCGGGTCGGCGGGAGCCAAAAACGTCAAGATCGTCGACGCCTCCGGCAATCCGGCGAGCTTCGCCGGCGAGCGCGTTTACGTCCTGCGCGTAGACTGAGTCAGCGAGTGCTGCGGGACGTCACGCGTCCCGCAGCGCCGCGATCGGAGTTTCCCGGAAGACGTCGCGTCCGGCGAGCAGGCCGATCAGAAGAGTCAGCGCGACGATTACCAGCGCAATCCCGGCGATTGGCAAGAGCGGCGGCGCGAACGGCATGTTGAAGATGTAGCGGACCACTGCCCAACCCCCGGCGACGGACAGCACCATGCCGGTCAGCCCGCCAAGCAGTCCGAGCAACGAGTACTCGGCCAGCAGGATCCTGGCGATCTGTCCGCGCGTGGCGCCGAGGGTCTTGAGCAGCACTCCCTCACGGACGCGCGCGCGACGCGTTGCCGATACCGCACTGAACAACACCGGGATTGCCACCGCCAGGCTGAACAGCGCCATGAATCGGATGGCGAGCGAGACCCGCTCGACGATTCGATCCACGGTCCGCTTGATCGCGCTGAGGTCGATGCTCGAGACATTCGGAAACCTGTTGACCACCGCTCGCTGCAGCAGCGCAACCTGACGCTCGTCCCTTACCTGTGCCAGCAGCACCAGCTGGTTTGGGGCGCCCTTCAGGATCGGCGGAGCAAAGACGACGAAGAAGTTGGGCTCGAAGCGCGTCCACACCACTTTTCGCAGACTGGTGATGCGCGTTGGAATTTCGACACCCTGGACGTTCCACACGATCACGTCCCCGAGCTTTACGTTGAGCTCTTTGGCGACGCCTTCCTCCATCGAGATCTCCCCCGTGTCCTTGGGAGCTCGGAGCGAGCTGTCGCTGAACCATTTGCCGGCGACGATGGTTTCGCTGGCGGCCGGCCGATCGCGGTATGTCGAGCGGAACTCGCGCCGAAGCGCCCAGCCGGCGCGGCCCCGCTGGTCGCGCTGGACGGGCAGCATGTCGCTCACGCGCTTGCCGTTGATGGCGGCAATGCGCATGGTGACGACCGGGGCGGTTTGCACGATCTGATGACCGCCGGCGCGGATCAGAGAGTCGAGTCCCGCGCCCTGGTCCTGCTGTACGTCGAAGAACACCACGTTGCCGCGCGACTCTTGGGCGGCGACCGTGAAGCGATGGAGGATGTTGTGCTGTACCAGATAAAGCGTGCTGACCAGGAATGCCCCGAAGCCGAGCGCCAGGATCACCGCGCGCGTCTGGTTTCCCGGGCGGTATAGATTCGCGACTCCCTGTCTCATCACATACGGCCAGCGCTTCCGGAGCCCCTTCCGCGCGGCCCACGACAGCAGCGCCGCACTCGCGACGAGCGCGAGTATCGCCATGCCCGTCGCGGCGCTCATCGCGAAGGCCTGTTTTGTCGTCCGCGCCCGCGCCAGCGCGATCCCGATGACGCTCGCGACCAGGCCGACGTTGACGGCGATGCGCGGCGCATCGGTCCAGCGCATCCGCAACACGTCGGCGTCCGTATCGCGTCGAAGCGTCTGGAGCGGTGACACGTTACGGAGCGCCAGCAGCGGGCGCAGCGCGAAGACGAGCGCGATCCAGCCGCCGACCGCCAGTCCCTCAACGATTGCCGACGGGACCAGCGACACGCTCACGTCGATGGGCAGAAAACCGGTTAGCACGTGCGGGAGCGCGAACTGAATCAGCACCCCGAGCAATACGCCTGCCGCCGCGCCCACGAGTCCCATCGCCGCGGCCTGTACCACGTAAATTGTCAGCACCTGTCCGCTGGACGCGCCGAGACAGCGCAGAACCGCCACCGTGTCGATCTTGCGGGCCACGAAAGCGCGGACTCCGCTGGCGACGCCGATTCCGCCCAGCAGCAGCGCGACGAGCCCGACGATGGCGATGAAGTCGGAGAGGTTCTCGATGGCGTCGGCCGTTTGCATCTCGCTCTGGGTCACCGTACGCACGCGCACCTGCTGCGACTCGAGCCGGGTCTTGATTGGCTTGACGAACTTGTCCGGGTCGGTGCCGGCGGGGATTCTCGCCAGCACGGTTCGATCGGCGGTGCTGCCGAACACCAGCAGCTGGGTTTCCGCGATGTACCGGGCAGGGATGAAGATCCGTGGGCCCAGCATCTCGGCGATTCCCGCCGCGCCTGGCACGTCGGCAACGGACGCGATGATGGTGAAAGTTCCGAATCCGAGCTTGAGAGTGTCGCCCACTTTGGCGTCGAGCGTGGTGAGCAGCGAAGGATCCACGATCGCGTATGGTCCCTGCTGCAGCAGCTTCCAGCGGCCGGCGGGCTCCGTCGTGATCTTGCCGTAGAACGGGTAGTTGTCGGTGACGCCACGGACCTGGGAGAAGCGGGTCCCGCTCGTCCTCGGCACCACCGCCATCGAAGGGAAAGTCGTGACTCGCGCGAAGGCGACGCCGTGGCGGCTGAGCGAGTCGAAGAGGGAATCGACCGCCGGCGGGATCGGCTTTGACGAGTTGAAGGAGATGTCGCCGCCCATGAGGGCACGCGACTGGTCCTTCACCGACTGAATGATGTTCGCCGAGAATGAATCGATCGCCACGAGCGCGGCGACGCCGAGTGAGATCGACGACATGTAGAGCAGGAGGCGCCGTCGGGCGGTCCGGCTCTCGCGCCAGGCGAGATTCCAGATGCTGCCCGTCACGCCGGCACCGACGGGGGAGCGCCGGTGTCCTCGACGATGGCGCCGTCGAGCAGCCGGATGATGCGCGACGCGCGCGAGGCGAGCGTCGAGTCATGGGTCACGAGGACGATCGTCGAGCCGCTCTCGCTGTTCAGGGACTGGAGCAGCTCGAAGATCCGCTGGCCGGTGGCGTGGTCGAGATTGCCGGTCGGCTCGTCGGCGAAAAGAATTCTCGGCGAGTTGGCGAAGGCCCGGGCGACGGCGACGCGCTGCTGCTCGCCACCCGACAACTGCATCGGAAAATGGTGGCCGCGATCGCGGAGCCCAACCCGCTCGATGAGCTCGCGAGCTCGTTCCACGGCGCCGTCCGACCCGCGCAGCTCCAGCGGAACCTGGACGTTCTCGAGGGCAGTGAGGGTCGGGATCAGCTGGAATGTCTGAAACACGAACCCCACTTTCTCACCCCGCAGTCGGGCGCGATCGTTCTCGGAAAGTGCGCCGAGATCCGCGCCATCGAGGACCACCGTGCCGCGGGTCGGTGTATCAAGGCCAGCCAGCAGGCCGAGCAAGGTCGTCTTGCCGCTGCCCGAGGGTCCGACGATTGCGACGAAGGCTCCCTGCGGAATGGTGAACGACACGTCGCGAAGCACGGCGAGCTTCTGCTCGCCGCTCATGTATTCCTTGGTTACGTCACTTGCAATCAACATGAACGAAGACGGGTTTCGGTTTGCGTGTCAGAAAGAACGAATGGCGGCCATTGCCGTGCTGGCGTGCATTGTCGCGTGCAGCTCGGCCGACAACATGAACAGTGCGCGGGATTCACGAGAGACGAAGAATAACATGAGCGTTGGAAGGGAGGCGGGCTCGCCGGTGGCGAGCGTGGCGTCGAGCACGTCCGCGGCGGCCGGGGTTCCGGTGGTGCTCTTCTTTGGAACGAGTCTCACCGCGGGTCTTGGACTGGAGCCGGAGCAGGCATTTCCTGCTTTGATCGAGAAGAAAGCACGGGACGAGGGTGTCCCCATCAAGGCCGTGAACGGTGGGCTTTCGGGCGAGACCACCGCCGGGGCGGTGCGCAGAATCGGCTGGGTTCTGCGGACGCCGGCAGATCTGGTGGTGATCGAGGCTGGCGCCAATGACGCGCTGCGGGGGCTGTCGCCGGATGCGGCGCGAGCCAACCTCGAGCAGCTCATCGCTTCGGTGAGGGCGAAACAGCCGCGCGCGAAGATCGCGCTGGTACAGATGGAAGCACCGCCCAACTACGGGGTCGCCTATACGCGAAGTTTCCGCACCATTTATCAGGATGTGGCGAAAAAGGAGAACATTCCTCTGGTTCCATTTCTGCTCGACGGGGTCGCCGGAATTTCGCGGTTGAATCAGGCCGACGGAGTTCATCCCAACGTGGTTGGTGAGCGCATCGTGGCGGACAACGTCTGGAAAGCGCTGAAGCCTCTCGTAGAGCAGCTTGACCGAGGTGCAAAGGGCGGCTAAGTTTCGAGGCTGTTTGCGTTTACGTCCTATTTCGGTCGACGCCGGCGGCACCACATTCGGCGTCGATCTTCAGTTTCAGACCTCAGTTTCGGAATAACGATATGGCAATGCCTGCCACTCAGATCAGGCGTGGAATGGTCCTCGTGTTCGAGGGCGATCCGTGCCGTGTAGTAGAGTTTCGCCACCACACCCCCGGCAACCTGCGGGCGATGGTCCAGGCCAAGCTCAAGAACCTCCGCACCGGCAACAACTTCGAGCATCGATTCCGCGCCGCCGACACCATCGAGAAGGCGTCGATGGAGACCCACGATCTCGAGTTCATGTATCAGGGCGGCAACACGTATCACTTCATGAACACCGAGAACTACGATCAGCTGGAGATCGACGAAGAGGTCCTCGGGGACAACGCGCAGTGGATGCAAGCGGGCATGAAGATCCAGGCCGAGTACTATAACGGCCGGGTCATCGGCATCGCGCTGCCGAACTCGCTGATCCTGGAAGTGGTCGACACGGCGCCGGTGATGAAGACGGCGACGAAGACCGCGTCGACCAAGCCGGCCAAGCTGGAGAACGGCGTCACCGTCAACGTTCCCGAGTTCGTCAGCACGGGAGAAAAGGTCCGTGTGAACCCGAATACGGGCGAGTACATGGACCGCGCCAAGTAAGTTGATTCGACTGTAAAACGCGGTTAAGATGCAAGCGGTTCGATGGTGGCTGTAGCTCAATTGGTTAGAGCACCGGACTGTGGCTCCGGGGGTTGCGGGTTCAATTCCCGTCAGCCACCCCTCAGTGAACGAACTGAGAATTGCAAACGGAATTGCCGTTATCAGCAGTCAGCAATGGTTCGCAGTTCGAAGGTCCGTAGCTCAATTGGTAGAGCACCGGTCTCCAAAACCGGCGGTTGGGGGTTCGATTCCCTCCGGGCCTGTAAAGTGTTGGCGCTATCGTCTAGGGGACTAGGACGGGGCCCTCTCAAGGCCCAAACACGGGTTCGAATCCCGTTAGCGCTATTGATGGATGGAGTATGCCGCGGCATCCGATCGGCCCCATCGTCTATCGGTTAGGACGGCACCCTTTCACGGTGCAGAGAGGGGTTCGATTCCCCTTGGGGCTATGGAAGGGAAGAGGGAAGAGGGAAGCGGGAAGAGGGAACACGGCGGATTGGCTGACAACCAGTCCGGGTTCAGGCAAGTGCGGTGAGGAGGGGTTTTCGACCCTGACTCTGTAGTTGGGGCCGTAGCTCAGTTTGGTTAGAGCACTCGACTGTCACTCGAGAGGTCGCGGGTTCGAGCCCCGTCGGCCCCGTTTTTTGTTTGTTGGAAGAGAGGTCGCTCCGCGCACCAAGCGGAATACGGTCTCAGGATCTGCCCTGGTGGTGAAATTGGTAGACACGCCATCTTGAGGGGGTGGTGCCGAAAGGCATAGCGGTTCGAGTCCGCTCCAGGGCATTGAGAAAACTTGCCACAGTAGCTCAGGGGTAGAGCACCCGATTCGTAATCGGGCGGTCGTGAGTTCAATTCTCACCTGTGGCTCTGGAAGACGATCGATTTTTCGATGCGGCGCCCAGGGGCGCCGTTTTCATGCGCGGTGACATCGTCGCAGTCCGCGACCGACCCGGCCATATATTTCACTGAGAAATTCAAGACGGGAGTCCCAGTGACGGAAACAACGGAACGAGCGGTCCTGGCCGGTGGTTGTTTTTGGGGAGTGCAGGATCTCGTGCGCCGCTACCCCGGCGTGATCTCCACCCGCGTCGGGTATTCGGGCGGTGACGTCCCCAACGCCACCTACAGAAATCACGGCAGCCACGCCGAAGCGATCGAGATCATCTTCGATCCGAAGAAGATCAGCTTTCGCCAGCTGCTCGAGTTCTTCTTTCAGATTCATGATCCCACGACGCGCAATCGTCAGGGCAACGACATCGGGACCAGCTACCGCTCGGCGATCTTCTACACCAGCGAGGAGCAGAAGCGCACCGCCCTCGACACGATTGCCGATGTCGAAGCGTCTGGACTCTGGCCCGGCAAGGTGGTCACCGAAGTGTCACCCGCTGGGCCGTTCTGGCAGGCGGAGCCGGAGCACCAGGACTATCTGGAGCGCTACCCGGAGGGCTACACCTGTCACTTCGTGCGTCCGGGCTGGGTACTGCCAAAGCGGGAACTCGCCTCGCGCTAGCCAGCGAGGACTTCTCAGCGCCGCGCGCCAACAGTAGGTTCTGTCGTTGCCGCGGGCGTAATTCAGTTGGTAGAATGCCAGCTTCCCAAGCTGGACGTCGCCGGTTCGAGTCCGGTCGCCCGCTCTCTGCTCAGCGCGTTGTCAGCGTCATGACAACGCGCTTTTTTCTTGCCGTTTTCCGATCGCACTGGCGGCAGCCGCCTCGGGGCGCCACACTACTGCACCCACCCTCTCATTCACGCTTTTCCGAGGAGGGATTGTGAAGATTGCTCGACTCTCGATCGTCGCCGCCGCGGGCGCGGCAATCGCTTGTGCGTCCAAGCCGAGTCCGGTAAACGTCACGGGCACTACCGGTGACCGCGCTTCACTGGCAGGAAAATGGGTGGGCGAATATTCCAGCCCGGCGACCGGCAGAACCGGGAGCATCGTGTTCAACCTTTCGCCTTCGGGCGACGCCGCAAACGGCGACGTAGTCATGATTCCCCGCGGCTACGACAAAGCCTTGCAGCCGTACAATGCCGCCCCCGGCATTGCGGGCGCCGTTGCCGGCGCGCCAGGAGCCGCGCCCTCGCAGGTCCTCACCATCAAGCTCGTTCGCGTCGCCGGTGATACCGTGAGCGGGGTGATGGATCCGTACCGTGATCCAGAGTGCGACTGCGCGGTAGAGACGACTTTTACCGGTCGTCTCAACTCGGACACGATCGAAGGAACCTTCTCGACCCGCGGCCGACCGAGCGCGGGCCCGCAGACCGGAACCTGGCGGGTAAAGCGCGCCGACTAACGCGCCGGGCGATCGCGATTGGCGTTCTGGCGTCGGCCGCTTGCACCGGCCGATCGCGCTCGACGGCGATCGCGATCACGCACGTCGCCCTCGTGGACGTAACCACCGGCGACACCCGGACCGACAATACGGTGCTCGTCGAGGGTACCCGAATTGCCTACGCGGGCCCGTCCGCGGGCGCCGTCGTACCGGCCGATGCACGCGTCATCGATGGCCGCGGCAAGTTTCTCATCCCCGGCCTCTGGGACATGCACGTGCACGCATTCGTGTACGTGTTCTCGGATTTCGCCGGTCCGCTCATGATCGCAAACGGGATCACCGGCGCGCGCGACATGGGCTACCACATCGACACCACCCTGCGCTGGAGGGCCGACATCGCCGCCGGGCGTGAGGTCGGGCCGCGTTTCGTCCTCGGTGTCCGCGTTGATGGACCAGTCAACAAGGCAGGATTCGTCAGCCACGTCGTCACCGAGCAGGATGGTGTGCGGGCCGTCGACACTCTCTCGCGCCGAAAAGACGGGACGAGGAGAGCCGATTTCATCATGCCCTACTGGTGGGTGCCGAGGGCCGCATACTTCGGCATTGCAGCGGAGTCGAAGCGACTCGGTGTTCCGTTCGCCGGGCAGGTCCCCTACTCCGTCACAGTGGTAGAAGCGTCGAATGCGGGACAGCGCAGCGTCGAGCAGGAGGACGATCTGATGCGCGCCTGCAGCTCGAAGGACAGCGCGATACGCGCTACCCTCGCCGACACCGCCAGCTTCCGACTCGACCCGCTGGAGCTGATGAGCGATCAGGCGCAGACGCTCCGCGGCTCCTTCGACGCCAAACGCTGCGGCACCGTGATCTCAACGCTGGCCCGTAACCACACCTGGCTGACGCCGACGCTCGTGACTTACCAGCCCGGCACTCACGGCTACGACAGCGCCAGCACCCACGCAGAGTTGTCGCGCTACGCCCCCGGACTCCTGCAGGCGGGCTGGCACACTCGGGCGTCGGCGTTCAAGCCGGATACGATGGCGCCACGCAGCTTCTTCAGCTTCGAGCGCACTGGCGAGCTACAGCGCGCCGGTGTCAAGCTTCTCGCCGGCACCGACGCCCCTCAGGCGTTCATCTATCCGGGCTTCAGCCTGCACGACGAGCTCGAGCTGCTCGTTCGCTCCGGCCTCACTCCGCTCGAAGCGCTGCGGACGGCGACCTACAATCCCGCCGAGTATCTCGGAGCGCTCGACTCACTGGGCACGGTGGCGAAGGGGAAGCTGGCCGATCTCGTGCTCCTCGACGCGAATCCGCTCGACGACATTCGCAACACCCGCCGGATCTCGGCAGTGATCGCGAACGGTCGGCTGTACGACTCGACCGCCCGCGCGGCGCTTCTCGACAACGTTGCGACGGCGCTCAAGCGCTGATCGCAGTCAACTGAGCGGCGGAGCTTCCTGGACGTTATCGACCGACGGGGGCGCGGAGCGCACCATGTATTCGTAGAGCGCCGCGCTGAGGGCGGCGACGAACAATCCCACACCCCAGCCGCCGACGACGTCGGTGGTCCAGTGCACGTCGAGATAGAGGCGCGTCAGTCCGACCACCAGCGGTACCAGCGCGCCGACGACGATCGCCACCGGCCACGAAATCATGCGCTCACGTGCCAGCACGTAGCAGAGGGTTACTACGACCGCGGCGGAAGTGGCGGCGTGTCCGCTCGGGAAGGAGAAAGTTTTTTCGTTGAACAGCGCGGCACCCGGCGGCCGTGCCCGGCCGTAGAGCAGCTTTACCACGCCCGACACGAGTCCTCCGATCGCCGGCGCGGCCACGAGGACTCCCGCTTTGCTTCGCCCCCGTCGCTTGTAGAACCACAGGCCCGCCAGGAGGGCGATCGCCACCATCACGGTCGGCGATCCCGCCCACGTCAGGACGTACGCGATCTTGTAGACGATCGGGTTCTGGTGCGAGATGAACCAGCTTCTGGCAGTGTTGTCGAACGCGGTGGTCGAGTGCTCGGCGACATCCTCGCCGACGTCAGCGAAAATTCCGATCGCAAACGCGGAGACCAGCACGATCAGGGTCCAGAACGTCAGGAGCTTCTTGAACCACGATCGGACGCCGGCTCGCTCCGACGGCGCAATGTTCGCCTGCGTGGCCATTGATTCTACGCGGCGGCTTTCACGGGTCGTCTACGCGCGAGGAGACTCCTCTGCGCTCTGATCCGCAGGCCACGCCGGTTTGTCCGGGCGAAACGCAGATGGATCAGGCAGAGCGCCCAGCTCCAGAAGACCCAGGAAATCCGATCCGGTAAGCTCATAGTGCGAAGCATGATGAGGGCAACACCAATGCCGCCGCCCGCAAATCCTATGGTGCTGGCGGGCTCGAACGCCATTCGTCGTGCGATAACCTGAACCGCGGTGTGGCGGCGCTCGGCAATCGTCCGTCTGATGGCCACATCCAGAGCGGCAGGCGTCATCGACCGCCAACCGGGGATCCGCATCACGCTCCACGCCGGAGCGGTGCGACCCCAGCCGTGATTGTCGGAGGCGGCCACGGTCGCGATGTCGAGTCTCGATGCGAGAGCGAGGATCGCCTCCCGGTCGCGCGCGGACTGCGCCAGCCCGCGCGGAGACCCGTCGGAAATCTCGACTCCCGCCAGACGAACCTTGCCACTGGTGATGGTAGGCGGGATTTGCAGCAGGTTACCCGGCAGCGCGAGGAAGATGAGCGGCGGCGCGGCGCCGCCGTCGGCCGTTACCGCGGCGTCCTTCCAGTCGGGCGACGTGATGCGCGTATGGAGCGGATCTACGCCGATGAGGATCGGATGCTCGCCCATGTCACGAAGCTCGACGCCCGGAAGCAGGACCGTACCGGCGCCCGCCAGT
>DASXGU010000229.1:0-6991 GCA_036488915.1 Gemmatimonadaceae bacterium
AATCGCGAAGCCCACGTCCCCGCCATCTGCGAGTTCTACGGAATTCCCTACACCGGAAGCGATCCCTTCACCCTCACGCTCTGCCTCGACAAAGCGAGGACGAAGGAGACGCTCAGCTTCCACGGCATTCCTACTCCGAAGTTCGTCCTCGTCGAGAAGCTCGCCGACCTCTATCATCTGGCAGACAGGCTGACACTGCCGCTTTTCGTGAAGCCGGTCCACGAGGGATCCTCGAAAGGAATCACCGACAGCAGCCTTTGCCGCGACCGCGACCAGCTTTTCCGCCAGACGGAGTTTCTCCTCGAGAGCTACCGCCAGGCGGTATTGGTCGAGGAATTTCTTCCCGGCAAGGAGTTCACCTGTGCCGTCCTCGGGAATGGGGCCGATGCGACGGTCCTGCCGATCGTCGGAATGAATTTCGAGACTCTGCCCAAGGGCGCGCTGCCGATCTACAGCTACGACGCAAAGTTCGTTTGGGATCGCCCCGAGAAGCCACTCGAGATCTTCGAGTGTCCGGCCCGTATCACGGCCGAGCTCCAGGCGTCCATTGAACGTGTTACGCTCGATGCGTTCCGCGTCCTCGGTTGCCGCGACTGGGCGAGGATCGATGTACGCCTCGACGGATTGGGTCGTCCGAACATTCTGGAGGTGAATCCGCTGCCGGGAATTCTTCCCGATCCGGCGGAGAACTCGTGTCTGCCCAAGGCAGCGCGCGCCGCCGGCATCGGCTACGACGAGCTCATTCAGAGCTGTTTGAGGTTTGCCGCGACGCGGCAGGGAGTCGGACTCGATGGGTCCGGCTCGCGAAGCGCCGCCGCTCGAAACGAGTCAGCGCTCGCGACGAGCGGAACGTAATGATTCGCGCAGGCAGAAACGCGAACAGGAGACGCGCATCATGAAAATTGCCTTGTTGTTCGATGGACTCTCGGCACTCGGAAAAGCCCCGGAGCTTCAGCTGCTCGAATCCATCGAAGCGGTGGAGAGCGCGCTGCTGGACTGGGCCGACGAGGTCGTGCGTGTTCCGGTCAGCAACGACGGCCGCTGGGTCGAGCGCGTCCGCAAGGGAAAGTTCGATCTCGTCTTCAACCTCTGCGAAGGGATCGACGGCGAGGCGGTCTATGAGGCGATGGTGATTTCGGTGCTGGAGCTTATCGGCGTTCCATATACCGGAAGCTCCAGCTGGACCACCGCTCTGACGCTGCGCAAGAATGTCGTCAACGGCGTGCTCGATCGCGCCGGACTGCCGGTTCCGCGCTGGACTCACGTCCGTCGAGGCGACGAAGTCACTGGCGTCGGCTTCCCCGCCATCTGCAAGCCGGTCGCCGAGGATGCGTCGGTGGGAATCGAGCAGCGGTCGGTGGTGCGCAGCATGAGAGCGCTGTCGGCGCGGGTCGAGGCGATGTTCGAGGGATGGGACGAGGTGCTGATCCAGCGCTTCATCGATGGTCGCGAAGTGAACGTCGGAATCGTCGGCGACGAAGTCCTGCCCATCGCCGAGATCGACTTCGCCCAGATGCCGCAGGGCATGTGGCACATCGTCTCCTATCGCTCGAAGTGGGAGACGGGCAGCGACGAAGACCTCGGCGCCAAGCCGAACTGTCCTGCCGATCTCTCGGAGGATCTCGCCAACGAGCTCGGCGTGATCGCGCGCGCGGCGTGGGCGGTGGTCGGCGGCGAAGGCTACGGCCGCTGCGATTTTCGCATCGACCAGTCGGGGCGCCCGTGGCTGCTCGAGGTGAATGCGAATCCCGACATATCCCCGAACGCCGGCCTCGCCCGCATGGCCGGAGCCGCGACCCTTGGCTACTCGGATCTGATCCGGCGCATCTGCGATCAGGCGCTGGCCAAGCGCGGCGAGAACTACGCGGAGCGGTGGGTGAAGACGCTCAGGCTGTCCGGCCTGGGTTGAACGGAAGCACCGATCATTTACAACGCCCCTAGCGGGGCCGGAGTGGTGAACGCATGAGCGATTGGCAGCAAATCATCAAGGATCAGAGCATCGCGAATCTGGAGAAGCTGGCGGACAAGTTCGGCCACGACGTCATCGACGTCGAAGCGCTGAAGCCGGCATTCGACAATTTCCAGATGCGAATCACTCCCGCTGCTCTCGAGCAGATCAAGGAAGTGGGAGATCCGATGTGGAATCAGTACGTCCCCACGGTCGAAGAGCTCGACGTCGTCGATGGCGTCATCGACTCGCTCGACGAGGACGGAGATTCCCCGGTGCCGAACATCACGCATCGCTATCCCGACAGGGCGCTCTTCCTTGTCAGTCCGGTGTGCGCCTCGTACTGCCGGTTCTGCACCCGGCGCCGCAAGGTCGGCGATCCGGAGAAGATTCCGCTCAACCAGTTCGATTCGGCGTTCCAGTATCTCCGCGAGCACACGGAGATTCGCGACGTCATCATGAGCGGCGGCGACCCGATGATGCTGAGCGACCGCAGGCTGGAGTATTTCTTCCAGCAGCTGCGGGCGATCCCGCACATCGAGATCATCCGGCTTGGCAGCCGCATCACCTCGCACCTGCCCGAGCGGATCACGCCCGAGTTCTGCGAGATGGTGCAGAAGTACCATCCGATCTACATGAACACCCACTTCAATCACCCGAGCGAGCTGACGCCTGCCGCGGTGGCGGCTCTCGACCGGCTGTCGCGCGCCGGAGTCTCACTGGGCTGCCAGACGGTTCTGCTCAAGGGCGTCAACGACGACCCCAAGGTGATGATGAAGCTGATGCACGAGCTGCTGAAGGCCCGCGTCCGGCCCTACTACCTATATATGGCGGACCAGGTCGCGGGCGGCGAGCATTTCCGCACCACTGTACAGAAGGGTCTGGAGATCATGCAGGCTCTGCGCGGCTGGACCTCGGGCCTGGCCGTGCCGCAGTTCGTAATCGACTCCCCGGGCGGCGGCGGCAAGGTCCCACTCCTTCCGGAGTACCTCGAGCAGATCACGGACGAGGAAGTGATCTTCCGCAACTACGAGGGCAAGCGCTTCGTCTACAAGCAGCCCCGCGCGGTTCCAGCGGCGCCGAGCGAAGTCGAGCCAGCCGCGGAGCTCGACGTGGTTCCGATCGGCCGCAAGAAATCTTCTTCCCCGCGCCGGACCAAACGCCGCCGCGCAGCAGGAGAATAGGCCGCCAAAAAAAAAGGCCACCGTACGGTGGCCTTTTTTCATCTGACGAAGAGAGGCTTAGAGGTCGCCCTCGTCGTTCTCGAAGGTGAGGGCATCCGCCTCGCGCACGCGATCCAGCATGGCGCTGACCGGAACCGCGATTCCCCGGTCGTTCAGCGCCGACTCGTTGCTCGACCCGCGCTGAAACCAGCTGCCCACTTCGGGCGTCGTCTCTGTCCCGCTTGCTCCACTCGCCTCCTCGTCAGGGGCGGTATCCAGACCATACACGTCCATTCGACCTCCACGGGTTCAGTGTCCCTTGCCATCCATACGGTACCCCAAAACAGGAGTTTCGAGCCGCAGCCAAAAGCTATAAGCGGGTACCGCGACCGTCCAATAGTTTGACGCCGGTTCGCATCAAACTCGTGACATCGCGGTAAAGTTTTCTGGGGATTTCTACCGGATGCTCTTCGGGTCTATGCCCCTAGTAGCGAAAATCCGGCCAACTGCCTCGCCGATCTTGTTATTGGGCGTGCTGGCGCCAGCAGTCACCCCGACCCTGACCGCGCCGGACGCCGGAAGCCAGCCGGATGACTGGATCTCCTCCTTTGCTCCGAGCGGGCGGTGCCGGATGGTGCCCGAATCGGGGTCGATGTCGTCGGCGTCTTCGACGTGGAAGGTGCGGACAGTCTCAGAGCAGAGAGCCGCCAGTGACATCGTGTTGCTGGAGTTGTAGCCGCCGATCACGACCATCACGTCGAGGGGTTCACGCAACAGCTCCACGACCGCGTCCTGCCTCTCCTGGGTGGCGCTGCAAATGGTGTCGAAGGTCCGAAAATTCTCTTTCGCGTAATCGACCCCCCGGGCGCGCGCCATCGACTGTCCTATCAGCTCACCGATGGCGAGGGACTCGCGCGCCAGCATCGTCGTCTGGTTCGCGACGCCGATTCGACGGAGATCGCGCGCGGGATCGAAGTTCGGCGACGCAGCATGGGCGAAGCGCTCCATCAGCGCATCCGCGCTCGAGCGTCCTTCGATGAACTCGCAGACGAGCTGCGCTTCGTCGAGATTGCGAACAATGAAGTAGTGGCCGCCCGGATATTTCTCGGCCTGCGACGCCGTCGCGCGGGTCTCCTCATGGTAGTACTTGCCATGGATGAGAGATGTGAACCCGTCGCGCGCGTAGCTCTCGACTCTCTTCCAGACGTTGAGCACGGAACCGCAGGTAGTGTCCACCATCACGCAGCCGATCCCGCGCAGAATCTCGAAGTCGGTGATCGTCACCCCAAACGCCGGCAGAATCACCACGTCCTCTGCTCTGACGCCGGTAAAGTCGATTTGCCCTCCAGCCGCTCCAGCGCTTCCCGCCTTCTCCGGCAACAGGAACGAGATCCCCATCGCCTGGAGTTTCGAATTCACGTGCGGGTTATGGATGATCTCCCCGGCCAGGAAAATGGTACGATCGGGGAACTTCTTTCTGGCCTGATAGGCATACTCCACCGCCCGCTCCACCCCATAGCAGAACCCGAATTCCTTCGCTAAACGGATGGTTACATCGCCCGCCGAAAGGGTATATTCCCGGTCCTTGAGCAGGTCCACCAGATGACCTGTGTAGTCGGAATCCAGTTCGGACTGTATCTCGGATTTCAACCCGAAACCTTTCCGAAAGTAGGTGGCTGCCCCAGTACCGTTTGGGCTGGTGGCCTGCATATTCCGAGGAGAGGGGGTGGCGGTCCCGTCCGGACCCGGCGCCTTCACCGACGTATCAGCCATACCTTGAATCTAGCAGTGACCAACTGATAATGCGCTTCGACAAACGACGATGAGCGAGTCACTCGGAGCGTACCCCGCAGAGCAGACGATGGCGTCAATGGAGACCGCGCCATCGCACCCTTTCGCATCGACCATCACGCGGTCGCCGGGGCTGCTCAGACCCACTCCACTGATGAAGGGCGACAGCATAGGGGTCGTCGCTCCGTCCTATGCGCCACAACAAGGCTGGCTTGTGCGCGGGGTCAAAGCGATGGAAGAGGCCGGCTTCAGGATCATCCTCGATCCCGAGATCGACCGGTTCCGCCGCTTCCAGCGCCACGAAGACGAGCGCCGCGCCAACAGCCTGATGGCGATGTGGCAAAATCCGGAAGTGAAGGGAGTAATCACCGCTACGGGCGGGTACGGCGCGGTGCGGCTGCTTCCCTACCTCGATCCCGACATTTTTCGCCGCAGCCCGAAAGTGTTCGTCGGCTACTCGGACATCACCGCGCTCCATCTCTGGCTGATGCGACGCGCGCAGCTCCGCGTTTTTCACGGGCCCACGCTGGACGACGTTTCGCCCGGCGGTACCGACGCCACCGCCCTCTCGCTTCTCTCTGCGCTCACCACGCCGCAGCCGGACATCCCGCTGGGCCTCGGGACCGCCCGCGCCGTTCGACCCGGTGCGGCAATCGGTCGGCTGACCGGCGGCAATCTGTCCCTCGTTCAGCAAACCATCGGAACTCCGTACGAGATCGACACGCGGGACGCAATTCTGTTCCTCGAGGAGACTCGCGATCCGATGTCGGTCGTCGACGAACGGCTGCTCCATCTGCGCTCAGCCGGTTTGCTCCGCCACGTCCGGGGAATCGTGTTCGGCCAGCTGTCCCTGGATCGATCCGAGGAAGACGAGTTCGAGGATTTCCTTCTCGATCTGGTTTCCGATCTGGAAGTTCCGATCATCATGGATTTCCCGGCCGGCCATGAGGTCCCCAACCTGACCCTTCCGCTCGGGACCGAAGTTGAGCTCGTCGCCGACGAGAAGAGCGCCTCTATTTCCTACCGCGAAGACGCGCTCGCTTTCGTCGAGGATCGGCCGAGGCTCAGTCTGGTCTAGAGACCGCCGGCCTTGATGGTCGCATCGACCGCGATGCACCACAGGTGGATCAGCATCAGATGCACCTCCTGGACGTAGGCGCCTTCGCCGCTGGGGACGGCGACGACGTGGTCTGCCGCGGCTTTCTCCAGTCCCGCCGCACCGCATAGCGCGATGGTCACGGCACCCTTCTCCCGCGCCGCCGCCAGCCCTCTCAGGACGTTCTCGGATTTCCCACTGGTGGTAATGCCGATGGCTACATCGCCCTTTGCCGTCAGGGCTTCGACCTGCCGCTCGAAGAGCGCCCCATAACCGAAATCGTTGGCGATGCAGCTGACGACGGCGGCGTCACCGACCAGCGATATGGCGGGCAGTGGCCGGCGCGTCTCCTTGAAGCGGCCGATCAGCTCCTCGACGAAATGGCTGGCCTGGGTGGCGCTGCCGCCATTGCCGAACGCCAGTACCTTTCCGCCGCGTCCGAGACAGGCGATGATCGCGTCGGCGGCGGCATCCGACGCCGGCTGAAGCGACGAGATGCAGGCCTCGATGACCTTCTGGTGCTCCCTGAAGTGTTTGGCGAAGTGCGGTGCGGGCATGCGCGGATTATAAGAGTGAGAGCGTCGCCCGCTAGTGGACCGCTAGCGCCCGCGACGGCGACGCCGGCCACGCGAATCACCGCGCGCGCCGTGACGCGCCCCGTGACGCTGACCTCCGCCACGGCGGTGACGTCTGAACTCCGAGGCAATCTGCCGCACGTCGCGCTCGGCCTTTGAGAGGAGCGCCCGGTCGTCCGCGGACTCCTCGACTTCGTCGGGGGACCACGGCTGCGCCAGACGATCCTGAAGCTCGTCCAGACTGTCGGCGCGTACGGCGCCGCGCTGCCCGCGGAGGACCACGAAGCGGATCGGACGATCGAGCGCGGGAATCTCCAGCTCCGTGAGAGTGCGGGCGATTTTTTCTGGAAGGCGCAGTCGAGCAACTCCCGTCCGCTGGCCGTCGCGTTCCTCCACATCGTAGTCGATGTCGATTTCG
>DASXGU010000287.1:0-2358 GCA_036488915.1 Gemmatimonadaceae bacterium
CCAGTCGCCGACAGCTCGCTGTTGAATTGCGCGAGCGTGGTCCCGCCCTGCCGATTGCAGGCGCCGGCGCCGAGCGCGGCGTTGAAGGTGCCGGGATCGCAATCGTCCTGTATGCTGACGTGGGTGCTCGTTGTAGCCGTCGAATCGCTGCAAGCAGCGAACGACAGCGTTGCCAGAGCAATTGCCATGGAGCCAATGGTGCGATGCATACTGAAGTCTCCAACTGTTGAGTCGCCGCCCGCCCGCGCGGGAACTGGTCGGGGCGGCAGGTGATTGACCGCGCGGGCAATGAGGCCCGCTGAGCGGCAGAATCCATTCCCCATGCCGCATGCGCGGCGAGAGTTCGCCGCTCCTGAAGCGACGCTCGCAGGCGGTGCGATGCGATTCGCGGAAAGCGGGAACCAACGAAATGAGGATATCATTCATGTATGAACCTCGCCGTCAGTCCGCCCGTCCTGCCGATGCTCGCCAAGCGCGTCAGCGAGCTTCCGGTCGGCGATGGGTGGATCTTCGAACCGAAATGGGATGGTTTCCGTACGCTGATCTTTCGCGATGGCGATGAGATCTTCATCCAGAGCCGCGACGAGAAGCCCCTCAATCGCTACTTCCCCGAGCTCATCGACCCGCTGAAAGCGCAGCTGCCGAAGCGCTGCGTGCTCGATGGCGAGATCGTCATCGCCACGGACGAGGGGCTCGATTTCGATCTGCTGCAGATGCGACTGCATCCCGCGGAGTCACGGGTAAGGAAGCTCTCGGTCGAGACGCCGGCCTCGGTCGTGTTCTTCGATCTATTGTGTGAAAAGGATCGCAGCCTCTGCGACGCGCCGTTTGCCAAGCGGCGCGCCCGACTGGAGTCGGTCTGCTCGGAGGTGGAGGCTCCGCTCCACCTGACACCCGCCACACCCGACATTGCGACGGCGGCCGACTGGTTTCGCCGCTTCGAGGGGGCGGGACTGGATGGTGTCGTCGCCAAGGCGATAAACGACACCTACCAGCCCAACAAGCGGGTGATGCTCAAGATCAAGCACGAGCGCGAGTGTGATTGTGTCGTGGCCGGATTCCGCTGGCACAAGATCGGGGGGAAGACCAAAGTCGGATCACTGCTCCTCGGTCTTTTCGACGACGCCGGAAATCTGGAACACGTCGGGGTCTGCGCCAGCTTCACTGATGCCAAGCGAAAAGAGCTGGTATCGTTCCTCGCTCCGTACCGGAAAAACGCGCTCGAGGGACATCCATGGCGCGACTGGGCCGAGTCCGAGGGCGACGATGCGGAGTCGGCGATCCACCGCCGCCCGGGAGCGCAGAGTCGGTGGAGCGCTGGCAAGGACCTGTCGTGGGAGCCCCTCCGCCCTGAGCTGGTGATCGAGGTCGCCTACGACCACATGCAGAGCGGCCGCTTCAGGCATACCGCGCAGTTCCGGCGCTGGCGCACCGACAAGAGTCCGCGGGACTGCACCTTCGAGCAGCTGGAAGTGGTCGCCCCCCACGAGCTGGCGACTATCTTCTCCTCAGGCCGTTGAGCGGTGCCAAAAACTGGTACTTCGTTTTTAGTAACTTGGGCGGGCCCGGTCTCGTAGGGACTGCAACCAGGAGGAGCTCACTATGGCTGGACGTTCAGGGCTTTGGCGCGTTGGCGCTGCCGTGTTCGTCGTCATCAACATCGCGGGTGCCTTTTACGCGATCGCGATGGGCGAGCCGATGCACGCCTTCACCCACGCCGTGCTAATGACGCTGGGGCTCGGCGCGTACATCACCTGGCGGGCGGTGCGGCCATTGCCGGCCCAGGCAGAGCCCCAGATCTCCGACCAGCGGCTCCAGTACCTGCAACAGTCGGTTGACGCCCTTGCACTCGAGGTCGAGCGCATAGGCGAGGCCCAGCGCTTCAAGGACAAGTTGCAGGCTGAGAACCCCGAGACCCCTCCACAAAAAAAGGAGCAGTGATGCGCTTCCCTCTTGTCTTAGGATTTCTTTGCGCCGTACCTGCCATCGCCGCCGCGCAATTCCCCGCTGAAGTCCACGCCGGCGAGCGGGTGCGGGTCTGGCTGCACGAGCAGCCGCGTCAGGAAGACGGTCCTGAGCGCAGACAGCTCCTGCGCGGCACCGTGGAGTCGGTCGATATGAGCATTCTGAACCTCACTGTCCCAGGCACCGCCGGCTCGCTGGCAATTCCCCGGTCGGCCGTGCGAAGACTCGACGTCAGTCACGGAGTGTCTAGACCGGCGAGCATGGCGGAGCGCGCCGTCGGCGCCGCGATCGCCGGCGCCGTGACCATGGCGCTGCTCAACGATCCACACCGCTCGGGCGGTCCCCACTATCGCACGGACTGGCGCGCCGCCGGCGTCGGCGCGGCGTGGGGCG
>DASXGU010000010.1:0-42937 GCA_036488915.1 Gemmatimonadaceae bacterium
TCATGGTTCTGGCGAGGGTTCTTCTACACCAACGACGTCCTGGATATCGGAATCGACAGCGTTTCTACCCGCACGTCCGAGGGGCAGCAGCTCGCGAGCATCGTCCTGCACCGTTTTACCTCGATTCCGTTCCCGGTGCGCTTCCGGGTGGCTTACGCCGATGGCACTACTCAGGACTTCTCGTTACCAGTGAACATCTGGGCTCGCGGCAGTCGCTTCGTGGCGGTAGTTCCCGTACGTGGGACAGTCACGGGTGTCCGGCTTTGGCCGGACCCGTCGGTGCCGGACTGGAATGCCGCCAATAATGTCTGGGGGACTCCACCAGCGGGTGACGCCGCCGGGCCGGTTACGAGAAAATGATGTGGTCGTTTGGTTTACGGGGATCGTTCGGATAAATTGCAGCGTAGCCTGACCTAGTTAACGGAGCAAGGAATGCCGGATTTTGGAAGCTGGGCGAGCGCCTGGTGGAAGCCGATTTTGTTCGTCATCGTTGCCGGACACCTGACCAACGTGTCGGTGACGCTTTTCCTGCATCGCGCCCAGACGCACCGCGGAGTGAAGCTGCACTATCTCGCCGCGCTGCCGATGCGCCTTTGGCTGTGGCTGTCGACCGCCATAGTGACCAAGGAATGGGTTGCCTGCCATCGCAAGCATCACGCGTTCGCCGATCGCGACGGCGATCCGCATAGTCCGTTGATCGAAGGCCTACGCAACGTCGTCCTCAAGGGCGCGTTCTACTATAGAAAGACGGTGCGGCAGCCCGGGGTGCTGGACAAGTACGGAAAGGGCACGCCCAACGACTGGCTCGAGCGCCACCTGCTGTCGCCCCTCAACTGGCTGGGGATCGTGGTAATGCTGGTCGTCGACGTCTATCTGTTCGGATTCTTCGTCGGCCCGCTGGTTTGGGGCGTGCAGATGATCTGGATTCCGTTCTGGGCGGCTGGGATCGTCAATGGAGTCGGGCACGCCGTCGGCTACCGCAACTTCGATGTAAAGGACGAGAGCCGGAACATCTCACCAATTGCCATCTGGCTCGGCGGTGAAGAGCTGCACAACAATCATCACGCCGATCCACACTCGGCGAAGTTCAAGGCAAAATGGTATGAGTTCGACATCGGGTGGGCTTACCTCCGTCTTCTTTCCATTTTCGGTCTGGCTGAAATCTCCTACGCGCGCCGGTAGGCTGCTGCGTGCCTGAGACAGTAACCTGCGCGCGCTGCGGCCAGACGCGCGCAGGGTTCGTGAAGCCACCGTTTCCCGGCGCCATCGGCGCCCGCGTCGTGGACGAGATCTGCACTCAGTGCTGGGCGGACTGGCTCAAGCAGCAGACGATGCTGATCAACCACTACGGATTGAACGTCATGGATCCCCAGGCGCGGGCGTTCCTGACGAAGAACATGAGCGCGTTTCTGTTCAAGACCGGCTCATCATCCGACATCGACACCAGCAAAAAGGGCACGATCAGCCATTGATGACGAAAATCCGCGCGCTGGGCCTGTCGACGCTCGTCACGGCGGCGATCGGCTGCGCCACTGCTGGCGGCACGAGCGTTTCTCCTGCCACCAGCGGCGGCTCGTCGAGATGGACGGATTCGGTTCTCTCTACGATGACTCTGCGCGAGAAGGCGGCGCAGATAGTCTGGCCCAGCGTCTTCGGCGACTACGTGTCGGGCGATTCGCCCCAGTGGCGCCGACTGACACAGTACGTCGAGCAGGATAAAGTCGGCGGCTTCACTATATCAGTCGGATCGCCGATCGAAATGGCGGCCAAGCTCAATGCGCTGCAGTCGATGAGCAGGATCCCGCTGCTCGTTGGAGCGGATCTGGAGGCCGGCGCCGGATTTCGAGCCCGCGGCGGCTACTTCGTCCCGAACGCGATCGATCTGGGTGGGGCGATAGTCTTTCCGCCGGAGATGGCGGTCGGGGCGACGCGCGACACCGCCCTCGCGTACGAAGAGGGGCGTCTGACCGCGCTCGAAGGGCGAGCGCTGGGAATTCACATCGCCTACGCGCCCGTGCTCGACGTCAACAACAACCCCGACAATCCGGTCATCAACACCCGGTCGTACGGCGAAGATCCCCAGCTCGACGCGCGCATGGGTGTCGCCTTCATCCACGGCCTGCAGGACCACGGAATGATCGCCACCGGGAAGCATTTCCCGGGGCACGGCGACACGGGCGTGAACTCGCACCTGGCGCTGCCGGTGGTGACGGTGAGCAGGAGCCGGCTGGATACCGTGGAGCTCGTTCCGTTTCGCGCGGCGGTAAACGGGGGCGTTGGCGCGATCATGTCTTTTCATGGGGCGATGCCGGCGCTCGACTCCTCGAACGTGCCCGGAACGCTGTCGCCGAAGGTGTTGACCGGACTTCTGCGCGGCGAAATGGGATTCCGCGGAATAATCATCTCGGACGCGATGGACATGCGAGGGGTGCTCGATCAATTCGGCGCCGACGAAGCGGTGAAGCGGGCGATTGCCGCCGGCGTCGATGTCCTGATCCAGCCTCTCGACATTCCTCAGGCCATCGATGCAGTCGTAGCGGGAATCGCCGAGGGCCGCTACACCGAGGCGCGGCTCGATTCGTCGGTGCGGCGCGTGCTGGAGACGAAGCGCAAGCTCGGCTTGATGCAGAACAAGCTCGTCGATCTGAACAGGCTACGGTTTCTTGTCGGGGACAGCACCAACGCGCAGGCGGCGCGCCTGGTGGCGGAGAAATCCATAACGCTGGTGCGTGACTCGGCGCGTCTGGTTCCGCTGGCCGCCGACAGCACGCTGCGCGTGCTCTCGATAACGGTTGCGCGCCGCGCCGACCTGTCCGCCGGCAACACCTTCAATAGCGAGCTTCGAGGCGGCGGTCTGCCAAAACTGCGCACCGAGTTCGTGGCGACCGAGGATGCAACTCTGAACTATCCGCGGCTGCTCGCTGCCGCCGATTCGGCCGACGTCACGATCGTCAGCTCGTACGTCGGACAGAGCTGGGACGCTCTCACGGCCAGCGCGCCGCAGGCATTCACCGATTTCGTCCACACTCTGGTTGAGCGTGGACGGAAGCCAATCGTCGTCTCCTTCGGGAATCCGTATTTGATGCAGCAGCTTCCGTGGATTGGCACCTATCTCGTCGCCTGGGGCGGCTTTCCGGTTTCACAGGCCGCCGCCGCGCATGCTCTCAACGGAACGGCCGCGATAACGGGTCATCTACCGATCACCATACCGCCATACGCGCCCCGTGGCGTGGGTGAGGAAAGAGCGGCGCGAACGCGTTAGAGCGAGCTCGGGCGCCCGGCTCGATTTGCTTGACCCGCCAACAAAAAAAATCCCGGATTTTTCTGTTGACGACGCGAAGCGAATCGCGTTATATCAGTGAGCCCTCCACAGCGACGCCTGGTTTATCCGAGTGCGGCGCAATCCCCGGAAAAATGAGCGCGGTCTTGACTTTAGTCGCAGAAAGTGACTAATTCGCATCCACGATGCGCGACCGCCCCTCCAGAACTCCTTCCTTCAGCGTCGATCTCGTTCTGGTCACAGCGGTGGGAAATGCGCTGGCGGTCCTGTTGACGCGGACCACGGGCGATCGGGAGAGATGGTCCCTTCCATGGCGTGTCCCGCAAGCGGGTGAGGCGCTCGATACGGCTGCCGCACGCATCTCGCAGGAAGCGCTGGGCGAGGCGCCGAGCTGGATGGAGCAGGCTGGTGCATTCGGCGACGGAAAGCGCCATCCGAGCGATGCGGATGTCTCCGTCGCATATGTAGGATTGGTGCCACACGAGACCGCCTCGCCCCGCGCCGGATTTACCTGGTTCCAGCTGGCGGAGCTCCCACAGCTATCTCCCCGCCAGCGCGCGATGGTGGATGGGGCAACGAAGACCATCCAGGGCCGACTCGATCAGGCGCCGATCGCGTTCCGCCTGCTGCCAGCGACATTCACCTTGAGCGAGCTGCAACAAATGTATGAGCTCCTGCTCGGTAAACGCTTGCACAAAGCGAGCTTCCGTCGTGCCCTTCAGGGTGCCTGGCTCGTCGAACCTACGGACGAATGGCGCAGTGAAGGAAGGGGTAGACCGGCCCAACTTTACCGCTACCTACCGAAGAAAAGGCGTAGAGCCCACCGCGGTCTGAGGTTCGACTTTCTCTATCCGTAGCTCGGAAACGGTGCGGTAGCGGACAGGTAACTAACCCGGGGAACCTCTTGCGGCAACGGTGTATTAGTTGCAATGTGTACCTAAGGTAAACACCCTGAACGGGGGTCCCGTACCCATGCTGGCCTATCTCGATAGTTTGTGCGCCGCACTGCTAGCCCGAGACAGCACTGAGATTCAGCGACTTCTCGCGTTACCTGCTGCGCGTGATCTGCCGCGCCGAGTGCGCGAGGAAGCGGTCGCCATCTCGCGCGCCGGCAATCGCAGCTTCATGGCCCCCATTCACTCGCTCCACTTCTACTACAAGCTCACTCACATGGTTGACGAGTCGAGCGATCCCATCTTCGGCGACGCCGCCAAGCAGGCGGAGACCGAAGGCGGCCAGATGGAGCTGCCGCTCCGCAAGGTCGGAAACGGCGGCCGCTAGCTCGACCTAAACGAGCGCGCGAAGCGAATTTTTCTTCTTCATCGCTTCGCTCCAGAAATCACCCAGCTTCTCGAAACGCTCGGCCGCATTCCCGAGATTGAAGTCGCGCGGGTCGAGCCCATCGTCCAGCTCGCTCCAGCGCAGGGGCGTCGACACCGTCGCTCCCGCTTTCGCGCGCACGCAATAAGGTCCGGCGACAGTCTTCCCCTGGATGTTCTGCAGATAGTCGACGTAAACCATTGCTGCTCCGCGCGCTTTGACGAAGCGCTCGATGGTCGTTTCCTTCGGATGCCTTTCAGAAACCCTGGTCGCGATCATCTGCGCCACGATCGTGGCGGCATCGTTGGGCGTTCGCGGCGGGAGGGGGAGATAGATGTGCAAGCCCGTCGAGCCCGATGTCTTGATCGCGGCGTTGAGCCCGAACGCGTCGATTGCTTCCTTCGCCCAGTGGGCGACCTGTACGACGCGCGCGAAGTTGGCGCGGGGTCCCGGATCCAGGTCGATGATCGTGTAATCCGAGTAGTCGAGCGCCTGAATGCGGGAATGCCATGGGTCGACCGATATCGCTCCCAGCTGGATCGTGTAAAGCAGCGTGATCAGATCGCCACCAACGTACCGCGGCTGCTTCTCACCCGCCTCCGTTTCGATCGTCTCGACCCGGATGCCTGAAGGCGTGGTGTCCGACGCTTTCTGCTGGTAAAAGCTCTCGCCCTCGATACCGTTCGGAAAACGCTTCAGGACGAGCGGCCGATCCTTGATGGTGGGAAGGATGAAATCGGCGATGCGGGCGTAATACCGCATCACGTCGCCTTTGGTGTAGCCGTCTTTCGGAAAGAAGACCTTGTCGAGATTGGAGACCGTGAGACTTCCTTCACGACCCAGGTCGAGCGTGCCCTCGCCCCCCATTTTTTCGATTTCCGTGAGCTGGTTCACGATCGGGTTGCCGCCCCGTTTGGTCTTCGGCCTCGATGAGTCTTTCTTGGTCGCCGCTTTGGCCCTGGCCGTCGTTGCCGGCCTGGCGCGCGCAGCGATGGTCGAGGACCTCGACGATTTTCTGATCGAGCCACGACCGCTGGATTTCCTCTGCACGCTCGCGGACTCTACGCCCACCTCCCGCGCGTCCTTATCGTCGCGCATGCCGAGGTAAATCGGCTGACGCAGCCGACGGTCGGCGGTCCACTCGCTGAACTTGACCTCCACCACGATTTTCGGCTCGGTCCAATGGGCCTGCTCGTTCGTTTTCGGCGTTTCGGCGAAGGGAGAAGTTTTCCGCTCCAGCGGCTTCAGCTTGTGGTACATCTCCCCGAGCGACTGGCGGCTGAATCCGCCGCCGGTATGTCCGACGTAGATCAAGCGGTCCTTGTCGAAATAGCCGAGCAGGATTGCACCGATGTGCTCGCGGCTGTTGCGTGGCTCGGTATAACCGCCGACGACAAATTCCTGCCGGAACTCGATCTTGAGCTTGAGCCAGTTCCGCGACCGAGTGCCCGGCTCGTAGCGCGCGTCCATTCGTTTGGCGATGACGCCCTCCCAACCCTCGCGTCTGGCCTTCTCCAGCATTTTCTTGCCGTCGCCTTCGACGGACTCGGTTACTCGCAGCTGCTTCGTCACACGGTTGGCGACGCGTTTCTCCAGGCGGGAGCGGCGCTCCGTCCACGGCTCGTTCAGGAGAACTTCGTCGCCGTCCATCAGGATGTCGAACAGGATCAGAGCGGTCGGCGTCGATGAGGAATGGCGCTCGATCACTTGCACGTCCTTGACGTGCATTCTGCTCTGAAGCTCCTGGAAGCGCGCCGGCTCTCCGTCGATGAGGGCGACTATCTCTCCATCCAGGACCAGTGATCGCCGCGTCTGGCTCGAAAGCTTCTTGAGCGCGGCGACGATTTCGGGAAATTGCTTGGCTTTGTCCTTTCCGTTGCGCGTGACGAGCCTGACTTCGGTCGAGGTCGCGTACGCGAGCACGCGAATGCCGTCATACTTGGGCTCGAACGTCCAGCCATCGCCGGGGATATCGGTGCCGATGCTGGCGTACATGGGCTCCAGCGAAGCGACCGCCTTTTTCGAAGCCGGAGCGCGGCTCGTTGCTTTCACCGGCGCCGGCCGCCGCCTGCTCTGTTTCGGCTCTCGATTGCTTCTCCAGACGCGACTCTTCCCGCCCGCGATCTCCTCCATGGTTCGGCCGGTATCGACAGACGTCATGTTTTCGGCCACGACGTCGTCCTCGGTGGCGAAATCGTCCCGATGCTTGATCAACAGCCACTGCGGTTTTGACGATGAGCCATCACGCGCGAATTTCATCCGCACCAGAGCGAACGATCCGTGCATTCTGTCGCCGTGGAAGGTGATCTTGAGATCGCCACGACGGAGCCCTTCCCGGACCGCGGTTTCGTCATCGTCGGGCGACGACGATGCGTCAGGAGTGTAGGTGCCACGATCCCAGAGCATGACGGTGCCACCGCCGTACTCGCCCTGGGGGATCGTCCCCTCGAAGGTGTTGTAGTCGATGGGGTGATCCTCGACCTGCATGGCGAGACGTTTGACCGATGGATCCATGCTGGGCCCCTTGGGGACCGCCCAGCTTTTCATGACCCCATCGAGCTCGAGCCGCAGGTCGAAGTGCAGGTGACTGGCCGCGTGCTTCTGAATCACGAAGCGGAGCCGACCCGGGCGAGCCGGCGCCGAGGTTCGATCGCCCGACGGCTCGCGGGTGCGTTTGAAATCCCTCTTGCGCCGATATTCGGCGAGCTGGGCGCGGGCGCTCGCCTTCGTGCTGCTGCCAGTTTTCACGGCCATGCCGGCGTCCTATGCGGTCTTCGCCTTCTTCTTCGCGGGTTTGCGGCCAGCGGCGACGGATTTCCTCTTTGCCCGAACCGCGCCTTTCTTACCCGTGCCTTCCTCGAGACTGGCGCGAAGTCGTGACATGAGGTCGAGCACACCGCTGTCGGGAGTCTCCTCCTCGGGCTCCTCGAGCTTGGGCTTCTTGCCCTTCATCTTCGCCTTGATGACGCGCATCAGGTTTGCCCGGTACTCGTCGGTGTAGCGGCTCGGGTCGAATGGCTCGGCGAGATTTCCCACCAGCTGCTCGGCCATCTGCAGCTCCTGCGGGCGAACCTGTTCACGGCTCGGAAAGTTGAATTCGCTGGCGTCGACGAGCTCATTGGCGAACCGCATGATCTCGAGCACGAGAGCTTCACCCACGACCTTCACCGCCGCGAGATGCTGGGTCTGGCGAATGATGATCTTGCCGATGCCTACGGAGCCGGTCTGGCGAATCGCTTCACGCAGCAGCGCGTACGGCTTGTCCCCACCCTTGCCCGGGACCAGGTAGTACGGCGTCTCGAAGTAACGGGGATCGATCTCTTCCTCTTTCACGAAATCGAGAATATCGATCGTCTTGGACTGCTCGAGCGCGGCGGCCTTGAAATCTTCATCGGTCAGCACTACGAACTTTCCCTTTTCGTACTCGTAGCCTTTTACCACCTCGTTCCAGGGAACGGGCTCACCTTCGGCCTGGCAGATTCGCTCGTACTTGACCGGCGAAAGATCCGCCTGGTGGAGGAGGCGAAAGCTGATGTGATCCGCGCGTACAGCGGTCTTGAGCTCCACGGGAATATTGACAAGTCCGAAAGTCAGCGAGCCTTTCCAGATTGCGGCCATCGGTCATCCTCCGTTCCCGGTTCGGTGCGCGTGGGCGATGTGCATGAAAGCAAATCAAATGCCGCCTGTGGAAAACCAGTTTTGTGATGCCCATGAATGCAAAAAAGCCCCGGCAAGCGGGGCTTTTTTTGAATGAGATCACGGTCAGCTGACTTTAGTCACATCCGCGGCTTGGGGACCTTTCTGTCCCTGGACGACCTCGAACTCGACTTTGTCGCCCTCGGCGAGAGACTTGAATCCGGATCCACTGATCGCGCTGAAATGGACAAAGACGTCCGGGCCACCCTCTCTCGAAATGAAGCCAAACCCCTTGGCGTCGTTGAACCACTTTACCGTTCCAGTGATACGTGCCATTGAACTATCCTCTTCCCCCGCAGGGCAATCTGTAAAGCATCCACCATAGGCTAGCGATCGTGAAACTCACACTTCGCTTCGCCAGATATTCGTCCGCGTGACGCACATCCATCCGGCTGCGGCAGAGGAGGGCAAGTTTTGTGCAACAATCCGCGTGTCTATGCCGCTCCCGCGACGTAATGGGCGGATCGGCCGCAGCTCTTGCAGCGGAGCGTGACGTGGGTGTAAGGCGGGGGCGGGACCTGGCGCGGATCGCGCTCAATGGACCCGGAGCACGACGGACAGCTAAGCGGAGATCCAGTGCGATCGTTGCTGATCAGGAACAGGGCTTGAGCGGGATTGTACGCGTTCGGACGTGGCTTGCGCATGAGCTCTCCAGTTGCTGCGAACACGGCGCTGCGCGGTCGGCGCCGCATAGGTGACTTTGATGGCCGTTCCGTTGAAAAGAAGAGCCACCGAGATTCGCGAGTGGATCCATGCCGGCCCGACGCTGATCCTGCTCATTGCGTGCGGCCCGCATGCGCACATCCCTCTACGACCGGCAAATCCGCCCGACGCCCTTGGCCCTTCCGACAGCGGGACCCTTCTGGCACGGCGCCTAGCACCGGTCTTATACCTGCAAAAGGATGAAACGTTCCCCCTGGAGCGGGTGGTGGCAGTTCTGCACCCCACCAGGCCCATAATCGCCTACCATTTGCTCTGGCGGGACGACGTCCACGGGTCCTGGATACCATTTACCGTCGCGACCGACGAGGAGGTCCTATGGGTCGGCTACGACTCGACTTCCGCCCCCACCGACCTGTGGACGTACTGGCACGGCCGTATCCTCCACACGCCGTGGCCGCACTCGCAGGTCAAGATCGATGTGCAGTGGGGCAAGCACGGCAGCCTGCCGAGAAACGTCGTCCAGAGTGATCTGCCCCGGCCTCGAACGCTGAATTTCTTCTACGCGATGACTATGTTCGGCGAGCCCGACATCCTGCTTGGCGACATCAGCCGAAAGGGACCGCTGTGCTTCTGTCACGGCTACGACCGATACCGCCAGTTTACGCGACCACTCACGCTCTCCGACAAGCTCGACGCCGTCGCCCGGACGGATGATCCGCGGCCGATCCTGCACGAAGTCTTCGGCAGCAAATACTCCGACAAGCATCAGTGGCCATAAAAAAGCGGCCGGTGATTTCTCACCGGCCGCTTTTTTTCTGATTCGAAGAGTCTATCGCGCCGATACCGCAGTCGCGGCCTGTTCGCGCTGGGCGACGATGAACAAATCCTTCTGCGACGCGCTTTGCTTGAGCACTGACAGCGCATGGACCAGCTGGTTGTCGTCAGCGACGCTGCGACGCTTGGCCGTGGAATCTCCGAATGCGAGTCTCGCTACAGTGTTGCCGAGTAGACGATCGATCTCCGAGCCGGCCTGCTCGTACTCGGCGTGATCGAGCGTGACGCCTTTCGCCTGAAGCCGGCGGTAGAATTCCTCGCGCCACGCGGGCTGCACGGTGAAGTCCGGCTTGACGTTCTTCTTGAGCTCCAGCGAATAATCCATGAGAGTGGCGCGAACGTCCGTGGTCTTCGGCGCGAAGGCGTTGAAGACCTTCTGCTCGGCCGACGTGAGAGTATCCGGGCGAACGATCAGATCAGGAGTTACCGCTCCGCCGCCGTAAACGATTCTGCCCGCGTCGGATTTGAAGGCCGGGCGCGAGCGGCGGGCCGAGTCGGTCTCCAGCGAATCGGGCATCACTTCGACGAACTCGCCGCTCGGAAGAAGCTTGCGCTCCTTCTGAATAGACCGGCCGCTCGGCGTGTACCACTTGGCGGTGGTCATCTTGAGGGCGTAGCCGCCCTCGAGCGGGAACACGGACTGGACGAGTCCCTTGCCGAACGATGTCGTCCCGACGATGAGGGCGCGGTCGTGATCCTGGAGCGCGCCGGCGACGATCTCCGACGCCGAAGCGCTTCGCCCATCGGTCAGCAGAATGAGCGGAATGGTCGGCGCGACAGGATCGTCGGTCGCGACGAAAGTCTGGTTGTCGCCGTTGCGGGCCCGAATGCTGGAGATCTGCTGCCCCTTCTTGAGGAAGAGGTTGCTGACGCTCAGGGACTGGTCGAGAATTCCGCCCGGATTTCCGCGCAGATCGATGATGATGCCCTTGGCGCCCTCACGCGACAGGCGGGTGATCGAGCTCTCGAGCTCGTCCCGCGCGCTCTCGTTGAACTGGAGCAGAGGGATATATCCGGCCTTGCCGTCGAGCATGATGGCATAGGGTACCGCCGGAATGTTGACGACGGCGCGGGTGAACGCTATCGGGATGAGCTCGGTCACTCCAGGGCGCGAGAACTTGACCAGCACCTTGCTGCCCGGATTCCCCTTCAGGGCGTCGGAGGTCTGCGAGACGGTCCAACCGCGAATGTCCGTGGTATCGATGAAGTTGATTCGATCCCCTTCCTCCACTCCTGCCGCTTCGGCCGGCGTGTGCGGGAACACGCGCTGCACGGTGATGAAGCCCTGAGTCTCGGCGATCTCCATACCGATGCCGGCGTAGCGTCCATTGGTCTGGGCGTTGAACGACGACAGCTCTTTCGGGGAAAGGAGAACGCTGTAAGGATCATTCAGCTCGTGGACGAGGCCGCGAGCAGCTTTCTCGTAAAGGGTCGCCTGGTCGACGGTGTCGACGAAGCGGTTGGCGACGATATTGAGCACCTGGTCGAGGAGCCGGGCGCCCTGCTGGCTGTCGCGTTGCTGAAATGCGAAGCCTCCAGCCATGAGCGGAATAAACAGCAGGCCGAGGAGCAGGCTTTTTCTTGATCTGGACATACAGTCTGGAAGGGAAGAGGAGGGCGGTAACGTAATAGATACGCCCTGGTGGTGTCAGTGTTCCTCCCTGACGCACAAAGGGCACCACCGAAACCCCGCCGCTAAGGTGCCCGGGACGCGAGGACGTAGTCGACGAGCCAGTCCCGGCTGACCTGCCGGAAGGTCGCATCCCTAAGCAACCCAGCCGCGAGGAGCATCTCATGAGCCGGCTGGAGCACTCGTTGCAAATGCGATGGATATCTCTGGGTCAGCGGGAGCTGTTCGGCCAGCGAAGCCAGAGGTACTCGCCATGTGACCATGCCCTCCTCGCGCGCGACCTCCAGCAGTCGGTAGAGGCGTCGGGCGACGGGGTTGGTCAGCGAGAGGTAGTGCATGGCCGATAGCGTGACGATATGGCCGGCGGCGATGTTGGCGCGGATCAGCGGACCGATCGTGACGCGCGCATCGCCGGGCTCTGACGCGGTCAGCACGGGGAACAGTGTGAATTGTTCGCGCTCGGCCAAGCGCCGCCGCGCGATGGAAACCGAGGAAAGAATGGTGAAGCGTCCTTCTAGCGGCTGTCCTTCATTTGCGGCAACGTACACCCCGCTCGATTCGAGAGTGGTGCGCTCGAGCCGGGTAAGGGCGGACCGCAGCTGCTCGTACGTTCTGCCATCGACACGCCTTCCGATCGAGCGCAGAAATGCGTGGAGCGTAAAGCTGATCACTCCGTCTTCCGGGGCGCCCGCTTCGTGGTAGCGATGCAGGAGCTCGATATAAACGTCCTGATCGAAGGTGCCGGGCAGCCTGTCGCCCGGGCTTGGCAGCACGCGCCAGCGGCCGCCGCTCTCGGGGGAGAAGGATATCGCGGTGTCCTCAGCGGAATCGCTCAATCGGAAAACGGGCAGCGATTCGAGGGAGCGGTCGAGGACGATAGCACGCGTCGCGATGCGCCGACGGGCCACGAAGGTCATGCAGAGAGAATATGTCACTGATCAAGTACATCGCAATCGCCGCCCTGATTCTGTTCGGAGTGGTTCTGGCGCTCATCGGCATCCTGTCGGTCACCCACGACACGCCGGTGAGGAGCGTCATCGCGGAGGGTGACAAGAACGGTCCACCGAGCGTCGAGGACCCTCTATTTGCGCGGAGCATCGAGCTGTTCACGGGCACGCACATCGAGCCCGGCAACAACTTGCAGATCATGCTGAATGGAGACGGCACCTATCCGCAGCTGTGGAAGGATCTGGCGTCGGCGCAGCACACGATTACGGTCCAGATGTACTACTCGCAACCCGGCGCGGTTGCCGACACGCTGGCCAAATACCTGATCGATCGAGCGCAGCACAAAGTGAGGGTGTTGCTGCTGCTCGATGCCTTCGGATCGCAGCCGCTGAAACCGGACTGGATCCATCGCCTCAGGCACGCCGGTGTAGAGGTGGTGTGGCTGCGACCCCTTCGGTGGTACACTCTGCAGAAAGCGGCGCAGCGGTCCCACGTGCGCGTCGTGGTGGTGGATGGCACCATCGGGTACACGGGCGGCTTTGGTCTGGCGGACTACTGGCTGGGTGACGGACATCACGAGGATCAGTGGCGCGAGAGCAACGTGCGCTTCGAGGGTCCCACTGTCGGAGCCTTGCAGGCGGCCTTCGCGGCCGGGTGGGCGGAAGCGACGGGCGAGCTCCTGACGGGCGATGTCTTTTTCCCCCGGACCTCGTTTGCCGATGTCGGAGATGTCCAGGCAGGTCTGATGTACAGCATCCCGAGCACGGGCAGCACACCAGCCGAGCGATTTCTGGCGCTGTCCATTGCCGGCGCGAGAAGGACGCTCTACATAACGAACTCCTATTTCGTGCCGGGCGAGAACTTCATGCAGCTCATTCTGGCCGCGGCAAAACGCGGCGTGGATGTTCGCGTGCTGACGGTCAGCGCCAAAACGGATGTGAAAACGACGTGGTACGCGGGCCGCACCTACTACGAGAAGCTTCTCGAGGGTGGCGTCAGGATCTACGAATACCAGCCGACCATGATGCATGCCAAGACGATGGTGGTCGACGGTGTATGGTCCTCGATAGGATCGATGAACTTCGACAACCGCTCGTTGTCGTTCAACAACGAATCGTTGATACTCGCGCTCGACCGTCGCGTGGGGGCGCAGATGGATTCGATCTTCATGGACGACCTGAAATGGTCCAAGGAGATGAAGCTCGACGAGTTCCGCAAGCGTCCACTCTCGGGGAAGATCCTCGAATGGGGAGCGCAGAAGCTGCGTCGAGTGCTCTAGTCCGTCCCGGCTCGATCGATGGCCCGTGATGTGACGAGAGAAGCTCCCATGCTCGTGCGTTTTCATCCTCTCGTTCGGCAGTGGTTCAGGGAATCGTTCGGCTCGCCGAGCGCGCCCCAGCGCGACGGCTGGCCGGCGATCGCCAGCGGAGCGCACACTCTGATTCTGGCGCCGACGGGGACAGGGAAGACGCTGGCGGCGTTTCTCTGGGAATTGAACGAGCTGATCGTGCGCGGCGCCGAGGAGCCGCTGGCCAACGCGGTTCAGCTGCTCTACATATCGCCGCTCAAGGCGCTGAACAACGACATCCAGCGCAATCTCGACCGACCGCTTGCCGAGCTGCGTGAGCGCTTCACCCGGGAAGGAAAGCACTTTCCGGAGATACGCGTCGCGGTGAGGACAGGCGACACGCCGGCATCCGCGCGCGCGAGAATGCTGCGCAAGTCGCCGCACATACTGATTACGACTCCCGAGTCGCTCAACATCATGCTGACCAGTCTCAAGGGCCGGGGGATGTTCAGTGGAGCTCGCGCCGTGATCGTCGATGAGATTCACGCCATCGCCGGCACCAAGCGGGGCGCGCATTTGGCCCTGACGCTCGAGAGGCTGGAGGCGCTCGTCGAAAAGCCGCCGCAGCGGATCGGGCTGTCTGCAACGCAAAGACCACTCGAGGAAGTGGCGCGGTTTCTCGGTGGCTGCGAAGACCGATCGGGCGAAGCCGCTCGGTTCAGGCCGGTGACGATCGTCGACTGCGGCATGACCAAGGAGCTCCAGATCCAGGTCGAATCTCCGGTCGCGGACCTCGGAAACGTCGGCGGCAGCATCTGGCCGGCAGTGGCGCCGCTCGTCCTCAATCACGTCAGGGCATCCCGGACGACTCTGGTATTCGTCAACAACCGCGCGCAAGCCGAGAAGATCGCCGCGCGCGTCAACAAGCTCGCCGAAGAAGAGATCGCCCAGCCGTATCACGGCTCGCTGGCACGAGAGCGAAGATTTCTTCTCGAGGAGCGGCTCAAGTCGGGGTCGCTCCGGGCGCTGGTCACCACCAGCTCGCTGGAGCTCGGGATCGACATCGGATCGGTCGACCTGGTCATCCAGCTCCAATCGCCGAAGCGAGTCGCCTCGGCGCTGCAGCGAATCGGGCGGGCCGGACATACCATTGGCGTGCCGAGTCGCGGAATACTCGTTCCTACTTTTCGCGACGATGCGATGGAGATCGCCGCGATAGTTGCGGCGATGCGAGCCGGCGACGTCGAGCCGACGCACGTCGTGCAGAACGCACTCGATGTGCTGGCGCAAGTGATCGTCGCCGCGGTCTCGGTGGACGACTGGAAGAGTCAGGATCTGTTTCATCTCGTTCGTCGCGCGTATCCATATCATCAACTGACGAGATCGGCGTTCGACGAAGTGCTGTCGATGTTGTCCGGCAAATATCCATCGGACATCGCGGCCGAGCTCGAAGCCCGGATCACCTGGGATCGCGTCAACGATCGGCTGATCGGAACGCGGGCGGCGAGAATGACGGCGGTCATTTCGGGCGGGACGATTCCCGACCGCGGCCTGTACACGGTGAACCTCCCCGATCGTACGCGGCTCGGCGAGCTCGACGAGGAGTTCGTGCACGAGTCGCGGATGGGGGACGTCTTCCAGCTCGGATCTTCGACGTGGAGGATCGCCGCCATCGAGCACGACCGGGTTGTGGTGACGCCCGCGCCGGGCACCCCGGCGAGGATGCCGTTCTGGCACGGCGAGTACATGGCGAGGTCGCTGATGCTCAGTCATCGTGTCGGCGCGCTGCGCCGCGAGCTGGCGGAAGCGCCGAACGAGGAGAGGCTGGCGACCGAGTACGGATGCGACGCGGCGACGGCGAGCTCGCTGGTCAGGTACATCGGAGCGCAAAGGGCGGCGACCGGCGTGGTGCCGGACGATCGCAACATCGTCATCGAGCAATTCAGGGACGAAACCGGCGCCGTTCGAATCGTCATTCACGCCGCGTTCGGCGGGAGAATCAACGCCCCGTGGGGAATGGCGCTGGCGCAGCGCGTCCGCGAGGCGATCAACGACACCGACCTCCAGGTGCAGACGACCGACGATGGGATCATGCTGCGTCTGCCGGATCTCGGAAGCAGTGCGCCGATCTCTTCGCTGCTCGGTCTCGGCGGAACGGAAGCCGAGCAGCTGGTGATGGAGGAAGTCGGATCGACGTCGCTGTTCGGAGCGCGGTTCAGAATGAATGCCGCGCGGGCGCTGCTGCTGCCGCGGGGCAATCCGCGGCGGCGGATGCCGCTATGGCTGCAACGGCTCAAGTCGCTCGACCTGCTGCAGGTGGTGCGGCAGTTCCCGAGCTTTCCGATCCTGGTCGAGACGTATCGCGAGGTGCTCCAGGACGCGTTCGACATGCAGGGACTGAAGGAGATCCTGGCCGAGATTGGAGGCGGCGCGATTCGCATCCACACCGTGCATACCGATGTGCCGTCCCCGTTCGCCGCCAGCCTGCAGTTCGGATTCGTCATGGACTGGCTTTACGGTGACGACACACCGCGCGCGGAGCAGAGAGCGGCGCTGCTTTCCATCGACCGGTCGCTCCTCGACGAGGTGATGGGTGGCGAAGGCAGCGATGACCTGACCCGCGAGGCGATCGAGCAGACGCTGGCGGAGCGGCGCGGAACCGCGCCCGGCCGGCGCGCGCGCACGGATGACGAGCTGGCGCACCTGCTCGACAGGGCCGGAGATCTGAACGCGGCTGAAGTGCGCGCGCGAATCGCGTCGCCGGAAGAAGGTGTGCGGGGCCAGCCTCTGGCTGATCTGCTGACCAGCGGGCGGGTGGTCGGTATTCAGCTGGGATCGGATGATGCGAAGGAGTGGCGGTTCATTCTCACCGAGACGTATCCTCGCTACGTCGCGGCTTTCGGCGTCCAGGAGCTCGCGCGAGTGCGAGGTGGATCGGATCTGGCTGAGCAGGCCGCCGCGGCGCTCGTTCCCGAGGTTCTTCTCCGTGGCGCGGTCAATCCTTCTGTAGCGCGCCGCGAGATTCTGGCGCGATTCCTCACGCAGTCCGGTCCGGTGACGGTGGTGGAGGTTCAGGACCGCTATGGCTGGTCGCGCGAGTGGATCGAATCGCGATTGGTCGAATGGGAGCGAACGGGCAAGCTGATACGCGGAAAATTCCGGCGCGAAATACAGGATCTGGAATGGTGCTCGAGGCGGGTGGTGGAAATCGGCCGTCGACGCGCGCTGGCCGCGCTGAGAAAGCAGATCGAAGCAGTCGATCTCACCCAATTCGCCGCTTTCATGCAGAGGTGGCAGCACCTCGACGAGCGCGATCGGCTCGAGGGACTGGCGGGGACCCAGACAGCGGTACGACAACTATATGGTATTGCACGCCCGCCGCTCGCCTGGGATCGTGACTATCTCAAAACGCGCGTGAGGGGATACGATCCGGCGGCTCTGTCGCAATTCACTTCCAGCGGTGAACCGGTGTGGGTCGGTGAGGGGAAATACGACCCGGAGACGGGTGCGATTCCGCTGGCGCGGGTTCGTTTCTTCGAGCGGGGATCGGGATCTGTCTGGCTCGCGCGGGAGGAAGCGCCCGTACTGAGTGAGAACGCGCAAAGAATCCGATCGACCATTGCCGAAGAAGGCGCCTCGTTCATCGGCGATCTTCAGGCGATAACCGGTCTCACCGTGCTGGCGGTGCGGGAAGCGATTCGGGAGCTGGTGGCCTGGGGACTCGTGACGAACGACACCGTCGAAGCGCTCCGCGAGATAGCCCGCTGGAAGCCGATGATGCCGCGGACCGGCGCCGACCCCACCAGCTGGCTTCCTTCCGACTATACGCCCTCACCGAACCGACGCTTTACCCGCACCCGTCCAAATATCAGGCGGCTCCCCAAATGGCGGAGGCCGGATCGACCTGGTGCCGCACCCAGCGGATGGACGGGCCGCTGGTCGCTCGTGCGCCGACGCGGGACCATGGGACCCGATCTCGCCGAGGAGGAGCACGCCGAGCGTATCGCGCGCCAGTGGCTGGCGCGATACGGCATCGTCTCGCGCGATTGGTGGCGGCGCGAGCGGCCGCCGGTCTCTTGGCGGTCGATCTATCGGGAGCTGAAGCGCCTGGAATTTCGTGGCGAAGTGAGACGCGGATACTTCGTGAAAGGCCTGGGCGGCGCGCAGTTCGCGCTTCCCGACGCGGTCGAATGGCTGCGCGCCGTCGCGAGCGAGGATCAGTCGTCGGCTGGTTTCGTGGTCATGGCGGCGAGCGATCCGGCGAATGTCTACAATCTGCCGCTGGAGATGGTCGAGAAGGATCCGCTGTCGAGGCCTCGTGGCTCCGGCGCGCTGCTGGTGACGCGCGGCGGACGCGTTGCCATCGCGGTCGAAGGTCGGGGCCGCCGATATTCGGTCGCCGATTGGCTGAGGCCCGAAGAACTCGCCGACGCCAAGCGGGCACTGCTGGAGCACCTGCGCGGTGAAAAAACCGCGCGCTATCTGATGTGAGCGCCTAGCGGATGTCGGCGCGGCCGAGGGCGGCGCGGACGGCTTCACGCATCGCGATCACCGCTTCTTCGCGCGCGGCGGGCGAATCTTCGCGGACGTGCAGCTCTATTCCGTCGGCGACTGGAAGACGGTGCCAGCGAAGTGAGAGATCGTCGTCGTGGGCGACGGCTTCGTCGGCGCCGGAGTTGAGCGCCGGTGCGAGCGACAGCGCGATTTTCCGCTCCAGAGCGTCGCCCGTGACGTCACGCATCTCACCGCGGATGGTGTCAAGGCTCTGACCCTCGCGCTGGCGGATCTTGATCGAGAGGAGCTGGAGAAGATGCCGGTACCCGTAGGTCGCGCCGGTGCCGGTTCCCTCGGGGCGATCGAGCAGTCCGCTGGCCACGTAAAAACGGACAGCGCGAGCACTCGGCGCGGCTCGCGCTGATGCGTTGGTGGGTCTGACTCCGGCTGCGTCGACTAGAGCTGTTGCGTGTGCTGCAAGTCCGCGGGCGTTCCAGGGAGCGTGTCTAGCGTGGGCGCGGAGGAGAGCGACAGGCGATTCAGCCATGTTGATAGAATAACGTTAAAGTCTTCGGCGCGCTCGTCGTGCGGAAGATCGCCGGCGGGAGACAAAACCGAGATTTCGAAATCGCGTTTTATCTCGCGGAAGCCGCGGAACTCCTCGACCGGGGACATCGATCCCTGCTCGCCCCATACGAGCAGCGCCGGCTGACTGAGACGACGCAACGCGTGGCGGACATCGATGTTGAGGTGTCCGGAGAGAAACGCGGCCGGCGCGTGCCGGGCACCGCGCTGATGGGAAGTCATGTAGTAGATCTCGATCAGCTCGCGCGTGACGAGTGAGTCGTCCGAGTATGCGTTGCGGAGGTAGCGGCGCAGCTGCTGCTTCGATACCAGCGCGTTGAACATCGCGGTCCCGGCGATCGGAGTATCGACGGCGAGCCTGCCCGCCTCCCCACCGATTCCCACCGGCTCGTTGAGCCGGACGAGACCGGATGGCGCGATGAGCGCCACCGCCGGGAAGCGGTGCGGGTCACGCGCGGCGAGGACGATGGCGTAAGCGGCCGAGAGAGACGAGGCCACGAGAACAGTCGGCTCGTCGATCACTCTGCTGACGAAGTCAGAGATGAGCGAGATGTAAAGCCGCGCGGAATAACGGATGGCCGGACGCTCCGACATCCCGAAGCCGAGCAGATCGATCGTATAGACAGTGTTGTTGCGGGCGAGGGCGTCCACATTCTTGCGCCACTCGTAGGACCACGCCGCCGCGTGGATGCCGTGGATGAGAAGAATCGGTGGTCCACTGCCGCGCTTGGTGAACGCTACCCGCCGGTCGCGCCAGTCGAAGCCGCCGTCCTCACCGCCGATGAGATTGGTGAGCTGGTCGACTCCCTTGCGCGCGAAGGCGTTGTAGGCCGCCGCCGCTCCAAGGATGGCGCCGCCCGACAGCAGAATTTTTCTCCAGGGTGCCTCTCGATCGTCGTTGTCCTGCATCGCCCCTCATTTTGCGGTCGGTCAGAAAAAAGCGCGGCTACTTGAGAGTAACCGCGCTTTGGGCGCTTTGCACGGGGGAGGGGAAAACTACCGCCGCGACCGTCCCTTCGATCCCGATTTCCGGGCCCCGCCGCGTGAGCGGGACCCCTTTGACCGCGACGCGGAGCCGCTCCGACCCCCCGACTTGCGACCGGCCGACTTGCGGCCCGCCGACTTACGGCCGGCCGACTTGCGACCACCCGAACGGCTGGACGACTTGCTCGCCGATTTGCGGGTTCCAGACGATCCTTTGCGGCCCGATTTCCTGCTCCCGGATGACTTGGCGGCGCTGCGGGATGCCTTTTTCCGGCCGGTACCGCTCGATTTGCGGCCGCTGGAGCCGCCCGAGCCCGAGCCACTCGACCTGCTGCTCGAGCCAGACCCTCCGCTGGACGCGCCCGACCGGGCGCCACCAGATGTTCCGGCCGAGCGCGATGCACCCGACGACGAGGAACCAGAGGACGACGACCCGCCCCCGAACGCACCGCCGGCGCGGGCAGCTCCTCCACTGCTCCCGGCGCTCGAGCCGAAGCCCGAAGTGCTCCCACCCGACGACGTGCTGCCGCCGAATGCCGAGCCGCTCGACGTACTGCCCGCGCTACCAGTGCCGCCGGCGCTTCCGAAAGCGTTACCACCAGCGCCCCCAGCGCCACCGCTGAGCGACGATTCCTGCTTCTTCCCCGAGCCTTTTGGGCGACCCCTTCTACCCCTCGGAGCGCCCCCGCCGAAAAGGTCTTCTTCCTCTTCCTCTTCCTCGTCGTCGCCTTCGGCTACGACGGTCGCTTCGCCCTCAGTCTCTTCATCGTCGTCCGAGTCTTCAGCGCTATCCCAGAGACGGTCGCTGTGATCTTCGTTGATCGCCCAGCCGCCGTCTTCGTCATCATCATCGTCGTAGGAACGCTTGCCGCGACTGAAGCCACCGAGATCGTCCGGCTCGTCATCGTCCGCAAAACGCAATGGCTCCACTGATTCACCGCTCGGCATTAGTCCTCCCATAGAGTGTCAGCACTTCGCACTGAGTAGCGCGCAATTTTCTGATTTCGCCCGCTGCACGTCGCGTGCCTTGTGCGCGGACGTGCGAGCTGTGGGTTCCGACACCCAATACGCCAGCCTTCCTGGAAGGTCAAGTCCCGTTTCACCTTCTGCTCGCCGAGACAGTGGATTGGCCGGCCATCCGTCTCGTTATCACGCTGACGAGCGCCTCGTAAACACGCGGGTCGAACTGTCTGCCAACGTCCACGCGCAAATGTTCCAGAGCGGCCAATGGCTCGAGCGGCTCGCGGTAGGCGCGCTTGGAGGTCAGTGCGTCGAAGGTGTCGGCAGCGCAGAGAATCCTGGCGCCAAGCGGAATCTCGTCACCGTTGAGGCCGAGGGGATAGCCGGCACCGTTCCAGTGCTCGTGGTGGTGCTCGATGTACTTGAGCGGCTGGGTGATGTGGAACAGAGGCTCGAGGATGTCCAAACCGATGCGAACGTGCTGTTTGACGTGCTCGAATTCCTCGGAAGTCAGGCGGCCGGGCTTGTTCAGGATTGCTTCGCGGATTCCGATCTTGCCGACGTCGTGGAGTCTTCCCGCGACCCGCAGATCCTCGCAGATGGCTTCATCGAGTCCGAGCTCCTCGGCCAGTTGCCCTGCGAGCTCGGCGACGCGCTGCGAGTGACCGCGCAGGTAGACGTCCTTCGCCTCCATCGCGTTGATCAGCGTCTCCGCGATGCTGATGGACATCAATCGAAGCGATTCCTTCTCGCGCTCGAGCTCGGCGGTGCGCAGCGCCACCTCTTCGCGGATGAGCGTGTCGAGGCGTCGCTTCTCGATGAGCTCGCTCCTCTTCTGGAGAGCGCGATCGACCGATTGCTGCAAATCGGCGAGCTCTACCGGCTTCATCAGGTAGTCGAATGCGCCCGCCGCCAGCACTTCCGTCGCGGTTGCGGCATCGTTTACGGCCGTGAGCATGATGATGGCGAGATCTTCGTCGAGCGCTCGCGCCAACGGAACCACCTGGACACCGGTGAGCCCGGGCATGCGGACGTCGCAGAGCATTAGCGAGAACGACTGCCGATCGAGAACCTCGAGGGCCTGGTCCCCCGATCCGGCGATCTCCACTTCGTAACCGCGCGACCTCAGGAACTTGCGAAGGGCGAGGCGGATTGTCTCCTCGTCGTCGACGATCAGAATGCGGGTCATGATCCCTGCCCGGTGAAAAGAGGGAGCAGGATCGTGAAAGTCGACCCGACATCCGGGGCGCTCTCGACCGAGATGTTGCCGCCGTGGGCCTGGATGATTCCGTAGCTGACGCTGAGGCCGAGTCCGGTTCCCTCGCCCGGCGGCTTGGTGGTGAAAAACGGCTCGAACACCCGCTGGCTGACCGATGGCTGCATGCCGTGCCCCGTATCCGAGACGATGAGCTGCACCATCCCCTGCTTGCGCTGGGTTACCAGTGACAGGTGGCGGACCTGGGAGTCGGCCATCGCCGATTCCGCGTTGACGAGGAGATTCAACAGGACCTGCTGCAGCTTCTGCTCATCGCCGCGAACCGCCGGATTGGAATCGTCGAGACGCATGTGCACTTCGATGCCGTTCGAGCGTGAGGCGAGCGAGCGGAGGCGGACGGTGTGTTTGACGATGGTGTTGAGGTCCACGATGACATCGCGTGCGTCGGTCTTGCGCGCGAAGAGCAGCAGGTCGCGAATCACGCTTATGGCGCGGTCGGCCTCGCGCTTGATGAGGCTCACTGACTCGAACTGCTCGCCCTGGAGCTTGTCCTCGAGGAGGAGCTGAGCGAACGTCGATATTCCCGTCAGCGGATTGTTGAGCTCGTGGGCGACGCCGGCGACGAGCTCGCCGATCGCGGCCAGCTTCTCCGTCCGCCCCAGATGGTCGGCGACCTTTCGCTCCTCGGTGAGGTTTCTGACGCCGATGACGAGCCCGACGATGCCGTCGCTGCCGTCCCGGATGTGGCTCAGAGTGACAGCAGCGGGAAACTCGCTACCGTCCTTTCTGCGATGGACGTGCTCGCCGATCCAGAGAGGGTCGTCTTCCGAGATGGGAGGAATGGTTCTGGGTCGTGAGAGCTGGGCCGACGCGACCACGAAATCGTCCACCGACAGGCCGGCGATTTCGGTCGTCTCATACCCGTACTCACGAACGGCGGCGCGGTTCGCGTATTGGACTCTGGCGTCGACGCCGAGTATGAGCACGGGCTGATCCATGGTCGCCAGCGCGGCGGCGAGTGTGCGCTCCCGCGCGTGGATTCGGTGCTCCTCTTCGCTGAGCAACAGTACATCGATCGCCAGGGAGACCGCCGGAGCCAGTCGCAGCAGCGCGTCGAGATTCGGGCCGGTCTCCGACCGGGAAGTCTCGGACGTGACGACCAGAACCCCAAGCCGCCGGCTGCTGGCGATGAGCGGGATGATAATGGCCGGCTCTTCGGGAACGCGGTCCGGGTGGAGGGCGCGCTCGCCAAGGTTCTCGATGAACGTCGGCTCTTCGCTGTCCCACGCGCTGCGGACCGAGCTGCGCTCCACCGGAGCGGTGATGCCTTCCATGAGCTGGCACGTGCCGCTACCGGCGACGCAGACGAGAGTCTTGCCGTCGGGGCTGACGATGCCGATCGCCTTCCCGCTCGATGGAACCACCTCGTTGAGGATGTCCAGAATGCCGTGACTCGCCTCGGCGACGGTCACCTTTCTCAGCGCAACTCGCGCTATCTCGGCGGCAGCCTCGGTCTGCCGCTGCTCCGAGCGCTGGGCGTCGAACAGTCGCGCGTTCTCAATGGCGACCGCCGCCTGCCGCGCGATCAGCATGATGAGATCGAGGTCGTGGCCGTCGTAGGCGTTGGTCTTGTAGGAGAGAACCTGCATTACGCCGACGGTACGGTCGTGGTACACGAGAGGAGCGGTGATCTCGCTCTGCACCTCCCGCTTCGATGCGACCTGGAAAATCGTTCCTTTCCACCATCGCTCGGGTTTCGACGAGATCACGGGTACGCCGGTCTGGAAGACCCTGGTGATCGTTTCCGTCCCGTGCGGAAAATCGAGCACCCCCTCACCCTCGCGCTCCGCGGCATCGACGACGATGCACGCGGCGTTGAACTTCTCGCACACGGGATCGGCGATCATGAGCGCGAAGCACGGCGCGTCGACCACCGAAGCGACCGCCTTGTAGATCTCGCGGTAAGCTTCGGTGAGGGAAATGGTAGCGGAAATGGCCTGCTGCACCGTCGCCACCGCGGCAAATCGCGCGGCGCGACGCTCGAGCTCGGCGACGAGCTCAGTCGTCAACGAACTCCACCGTCACCGGCCGGGTGATGACGCCCGACCTGACGCCTTCTTCGAGGAAGAGCCTGATGGCGGCGCGACCGCGCTCGCCGTAGTCGAGCGTCCAGTCGTTGACGTACATGCCGACGAAGGTGTCGGCTTTGCCGCGGTCGAGACCGCGCGCGAAGCGCATGGCGTGGTCGAGAGCGTTCTTGCGATGGTCGAGTCCATAGGCAATGCTCTGGCGGAGGTGGCGCGACACTTTCTTCTGCGTTTCGCGCGCCATGTCCTTGCGAATGACGTTTCCACCCAGCGGCAGCGGGAGTCCGGTTTTCTGGAGCCACCAGGCACCCATGTCGGCGATGAGGTGGAGACCTTCATCCTTATAGGTGAGCTGGCCCTCGTGGATCAGCAGGCCGGCTTCGGCGTCGCCGCGCTTCACCGCCTCCTCGATCTGGTCGAACGGCACGACGACTGGAACGAAATCCGGCTGATAGAGTCTGAGCGCCAGGTATGCGCTGGTCATCATCCCCGGAATGGCGATTTGCTTGCCGGCAATATCGTCGCGGGTCATCGGCTTTTTCGCCACCAGCATTGGGCCGTATCCGTCACCCATCGACGCGCCGTGGGGAAGCAGCGCATACCGATCAGACAGATACGCATAGGCGTGGATGGATACGGCGGTGACGTCGAGCTCGCCACGGAGCGCGCGCCCGTTCAGGGTCTCGATGTCCTGGAGCTCGTGGACGTAGCTGATGCCGTCGGTATCGATCTGTCCGTCGGCGAGCGCGTAGAACATGAAGGCGTCGTCGGAATCGGGGCTGTGGGCGAGATGGATCGTGCTCGATGTCATCATGATTTTATGCCGAGGCTTTTTCTTGCCTGTTGAAGAGCGGTGGTGATGTCGTCTTGATGTCGCTGATACTCGTCGCGATTTTTCGCCAGCTCGATTTTCTGCGCCGCAACCAGTCTACGCTCGTACGAATGAAGCTGCGTCGTATCCCCGGCGATGACGGCGAGCCGAGCCTCGAGGATGAGCCCCAGGAGGTGGCTCGGGTTCTCGATCAGGATGCTGTCCGCCTGCGCTTTGGCGAGTGGAAGCGCGCCGGTCACCTCACCGATCCGGCCCAGATCATAGCGCTGGTCGCTGTTCAACGGCCGGAGCTGCAGGTACGACTCGACGGCCATCGGCGCGAAGAACTGTACGCTGTCGATCTTTCCTTCGCTGGCGAGGAGCATGACCCGGTTGTAGAGACGATCGGCGCGCTCCTGCGGCGACAGGTTCGAGATGTCGGGTGCCCGAATCCCACCGGATTGATCGTCGGCGGGCGCGCCGCGATCGTCGAGGCCGGCCTGGGGCAGAGCGTTCGCCGAGCCGTCGACGGTGCTGGACGGTCGCGAGTTGAATCCGCGACCGGCAGCCATGGCGAAGAGCGCCAGAAACGCGAGGGCGGCGACGATCCAGGGCAGAGCGTTCGTTTTTGTTTCTCGCGTCGTGGCGGTGGCACCGACTGCCGTTCCGCAGCGATGACAGAATTTGGCGCCGGGGCCAAGCGGGGCCGCGCACGACGAGCAGGTGGCTCCAGCCAGAGGGGAGCCGCAATTCGCGCAGTAGCGGCCGGATGCCGCAGCGCCGCATGATGGGCATGCGGCGGTTGGATCGTGGGGCGACGACGTCATGCGCTCAAAATACTCTGGCGATCAGCGGGGCGCACACCCGCGCAGCTGCGAATCAAACCGGAAAGAGCATCTCCCGATATTTGGGCAGCGGCCAGCAATCGTCAGCGACCAGCAGCTCCAGCGCGTCGCACACTTTGCGCACCTCCGCCATCGTGTCGGCGCCCTCGGTGGTGAGCGACTCGGCCTGGCCGGCCGGATCGTCGTGCTTCGCCTCGACGCGGGCGATGACATCGCTCAGATCCTCGCGGGACTCCTGAAGCTCCTGCACGAGCTCGCCGACCTTGTTCGCTGTCGCCACCTGTGGAACGACGGCGATTCCAGCCGCCTTCGATTGTGAAGCGGCTTCTGACAGCTGACCGAGATAGCTGTACGCCGCCGGAACCACCAGCGTGTCCACCATCTCGCGCAGGGTGTGCAGCTCGATGAGCATGTCCTTTACGTAGCGCTCGACCCGCACGTGATACCGCGACTCGAGCTCCTCCTTGGTCAGGACCCCGAGCTTCGTGAGCAGCGCACGCGACTGCTTGGACACCAGCTCCTTCAACGCTTCGGGCGTGCGTCTGAGGTTGGGCAGGCCGCGCTTCTTGGCTTCCTTCACCCAGTCCTCGGAGTAGTTATTTCCCTCGAAGCGGATGGGCGCGGTCTCCTTGAAGACTTCACGCACGACCTTGAGGACTGCGTCGTCGACCGACTTGGTCTTCCTGAGAGCCTCGCGTAGCGAATCCGTGATCTCGCCGATCGCATCGGCCACGGCGGTGTTGAGCAGCGCCACGGGGAACGCGATCGATGCCGACGAGCCCACGGCGCGGAACTCGAATTTCTGGCCGGTAAAGGCGAACGGCGAAGTGCGGTTGCGGTCGGTGTTGTCGCGCTGGACTTCGGGGAGCTTGGCGACGCCGAGCTTGATCATCTGCTCCTGCGCGGGCGCGGTGCTCTTGCCGGCCGCGATCTCCTCGATGACGCGCGTCAGCATGTCGCCCATGAAAACCGAGATGATGGCCGGGGGCGCCTCGTTGGCGCCAAGCCGGTGCTCGTTGCCCGAGGTGGCGATGCCGGCGCGAAGCAGTCCCGAATGCTTGTGCACGCCGCGAAGGACGGCGGCGAGAAACACGAGGAAGCGAATGTTGTGGTGAGGTGTCTTGCCCGGCTTGAGAAGATTGAGGCCATCGAGCTCGGACGAATCGGCGATCACGGACATCGACCAGTTGCAGTGCTTCCCGGATCCGTTGATCCCGGCGAATGGCTTCTCGTGGAGAACGGCCTGCAGTCCATGGCGAAGTGCCACGCGGCGAAGCGTCGCCATGACGAGCTGGTTGTGATCAACGGCGAGATCGGTTTCCTCGAAGTACGGGGCCATCTCGAACTGGCAAGGCGCGACCTCGTTGTGACGGGTGGTGATGGGGACGCCGAGCTTGTACAGCTCGAACTCCGCCTCGGATATGCAGCCCTGGATACGCTCGGGTATGCCGCCGAAGTAGTGATCTTCGAGCTGTTGTCCGCGCGGCGGCGGCGCTCCGATGAGGGTGCGTCCGCCCATCACCAGGTCGGGCCGCATAGCGAAATGGGCGCGGTCGATGAGGAAATATTCCTGCTCGGGTCCAAGCGTGGTGAATACGCGTTGCACGCCCTTGTCGCCGAGGAGGGCGAGGAGCTCGGTGGCTTTCTGCGACAGAACGTCGGAGCTGCGGAGCAGCGGGGTCATCTCGTCGAGCGCCTCACCGTTATAGCCGATGAATACCGATGGGATACAGAGCGTTCGCGCGCCGGTCGACTCGACGATGAACACGGGGCTGGCGGGGTTCCAGGCGGTGTAGCCGCGCGCTTCCCACGTCGCGCGCAATCCGCCCGATGGGAAGCTCGATGCATCGGGCTCACTTTGAATCAGCTGGTCGCCGGTGAAGGACTCCATCGGCTGCCGATCGTCGTCGAAGGCGAAAAACGCGTCGTGCTTCTCGGCGGTCAGCCCGGTTTGCGGCTGGAACCAGTGGGTGAAGTGGGTGACGCCGCGGGAGATCGCCCATTCCTTGATCACCTGGGCGACCACCGGCGCAATGGCGCGGTCGAGTTTCTTGCCGTGTCGGATCGATGCGGCGAGGCTGGCGAATACTTCGCGCGGCAGCTTGTCGCGGAGCTGTCGGACGCCGAGGATGTTGACGCCAAAGTACTGGGAGGTCGGGCCGGGAATCCCGTCCTCGTTGAATCCGGGCGCGATCCGGGGCTCCCGCCCGGCGATCTCGCTCAGAAGAGCTTTGCGTGGAGTGATTGCGGCGGTCATGGGTCTCGACTGGGCTGATGAGTTGGCGGGCGACGAAAAGTGCAAGAAATGCACACTTGAGTGATCAATTTTGCCGCATTAGAAGATTAATGCAAGGAAAACCCCTCAAATTCCTGCACAATTTGCAAAAATTGCCGTTCAGAACTAGGTTGGGCCGATGGCAAGACATCGCTCCACCCTACCCGACACCGCTGGCGCATCAGCCCGGGACATCCTCGAGCTGGCGAGCGCCAACAACGTCAGGTTCCTCAGACTGCAATTCACGGACATCCTTGGCATTAACAAGAATGTCGAGATCCCCGCCTCCCAGTTCGAGAAGGCGCTTGCCGGCGACATAATGTTCGACGGATCCTCGATCGAGGGCTTCGTCCGCATCGAGGAGTCCGACATGCTCCTCATGCCCGACCTCAGCACGTTCCAGATCTTCCCGTGGGGGGACGAAAAAAGCCGCGTCGCCAGGGTGATCTGCGACATAACCACCCCCGACGGCCAGCCCTTCGCCGGTGACCCGCGCGGGGTGCTCAGGAAAATGCTGGCCCGGGCCGCCGGCCTTGGCTACACCATGAATGCGGGGATGGAAGCCGAATTCTTCATGTTCAAGCCGAGTCCGGACGAAGCGCCTTCGACCGCGACCCACGACGTCGGCTCCTACTTCGATCTTGCGCCGGCCGATCTGGGCGAGGACGCGCGCCGCGCGATCGTCGACATCCTCGAGCAGATGGGATTCGAGGTAGAGGCATCCCATCACGAAGTCGCCCACGGTCAGCACGAGATCGATTTCAGGTATGCCGAGGCGCTGAAGACGGCCGACAACATCACCACCTTCCGGTTCGTGGTGAAGTACGTGGCGCGAACCTTCGGTCTCACCGCGTCGTTCATGCCGAAACCCATCTTCGGTCAGAACGGCAGCGGAATGCATACCCACCAGTCGCTTTTCCGCGGGAAGGAGAACGCGTTCTGGGACGAAAAGGCCGAATGGGAGCTGTCGAGCACGGCACTGCATTACATAGGCGGATTGCTGCGCCACGCGCGGGGGATTACCGCGATCACCAATCCGCTGGTCAACTCGTACAAGCGTCTGGTGCCGGGCTTCGAGGCACCGGTGAACGTTGCGTGGTCGATGCGCAACCGCTCGCCAATGATCCGGATACCCGACCGCCGCGGGTCGGGCACGAGGGTGGAGCTTCGCACTCCGGATCCGGCGGCGAATCCATACCTGGCGCTGGCGGCGCAGCTGGCGGCCGGACTCGATGGCATCGCGACCAAAGCCGACGCCCGCGAGCCGGTCAACACCAACATCTGGGAGATGTCGCATCGCGAGAAGCGACGTCTCAGAATCGACGACCTGCCCCACAACCTCGAGGAAGCGTGCAACGAGCTGGAGAAGGACGATGTCATCGCCGAAGCCCTCGGCCAGCACATCACCACCCAGTTCCTGGCGGCGAAGCGGCTCGAGTGGGAGGAGTACATTACCCAGGTCTCGCCCTGGGAGCTGGAAAATTATCTCGCCAAGTACTGACCTCGAGCGCTTGGGGATGCCGGTGGGGCTCGTGCCGCTGGGTCTCACGACGCTCAGACTCTTACTGGCGCCCGTCCTGGTGTGGCTGGTCTACTCGGGGGCGTCCGGGACCGCCTTCGCCGGGGTGATACTGGTGGCCTTCGTGTCGGATTACTTCGACGGGGTCATCGCGCGGCGACTCGGGGTTGCCAGCGCGGAGCTCAGGCAATTCGACAGCCGCACCGATCTGGTCTTCTACGCGACGGCCGCGTGGACGGTGTGGCGCCTCCATCCGGATGTCGTCAGGTCGTTCGCGATTCCGGGGTTGATCGTCATCGGGCTGGATGTGATTCGCCACGTCTTCGATTTCCTCAAGTTTGGAAAGGACGCGGCGTACCACGCGTGGAGCTCGAAGGCCTGGGGTGTATCGTTGGCGCTGGCGCTGATCCTACTGATGGGCTTCGGAATCGTTCAGCCTTTCGTCACCATCACGGTCGCGCTCGGCCTTGTTGCGCAGGTCGAGGGGCTGCTGATATCGGTGGTGCTGCCGGTGCGCGCGCACGATGTGCCGACGGTAATACACGCCCGGCGAATAAGAAAAGAACACTCGTCGCGCTCGAACCCGCGCGCCGCGGCGGGGTAGAATCTGACGGAGCAATTTTTTCGAATTTGCGAACTTGTAAGAAGGGATGGGAGCAGCAAATGGAGCCGGCAATCGATTTTGAATTGGCGGGCGGCGTCGACGTCGCCCGACTCGAGCGCAGCCTGGCGCTCAGGGGCAATCGGATCGGCGAAGGCCGATATCACTTTACGGGCGGGGCACAGAATCACTGGGTGGATCTGTACACCGCCGGCTACCCGCGCTGCGATTGCGGGGATCATCTCTGGCGCGAGCGCATATGCAAGCACATTCTCGCCGCGCTAATCAGAGAGGGCAATGAGCGCGTGGTGCGAGCGCTCGGCGATGTCGTCGAGCGGCTGCGCACCACGCCGGAAGCAGCCGCTTAAGCTGCCGCGGACGGTCGGGTCGTCAGCGACTCGACCGCTTGCGACTCGACCGTTTTCTTCCGCCGGAGCTCTTGCGACCGCCGCGCTTGCGGGGGACTTTCGCGCCCTTCTTGCGGGCTTCAGAAAGTCCGATCGCGATCGCCTGCTTGCGGCTCTTGACCGTCTTGCCGCTTCTCCCCGATTTAAGCGTTCCTTTCTTGCGCCGGCGCATTGCGCTTCCAACCCGCTTGGAAGCGGCCTTGCCGTATTTGCGGCGCCCGGATGATTTTCTCGCAGCCATTCCACCCCTCCGTGCTGATAATTGGGTCCGTTTCCAAACCGGGTGGCGCATGATGTGCCTAGGAAGGGGTGACAACCGATTGCCTTCGTCCCTTCACTCGCATCGACATGACCAGTCGTACCGGTCTGGAAGCCGAAGCCATCTCTCGTCTCACCGACGGCGTTCAGCCGCGTGGGATTCGGGCAATTCTTGTGCAATGTCTGGCAGGAGAGGTCGCCCCGTCGTCAGCCATTTCGAGAATGCTGTCGGCTGAAAACGCTCTGGTGGTGCGCGCTGCGATCGACGACGTCACTCGTCGCGCCGCTACGATCTCGCGTGCAGGCGATACGCTGGTGCGCGACAGGGTGGACGAGCTCACCCAGGTTTTCGTGGAGCAGGTGCCCGATCTCGCCGACGTGAGTGATGCGGCGAAGGCCGGACCGGCGCCGTCCGCTGACCGATCATCGGGCCCCGGGAAGGCGCGGGATGGCGGAGAGTTGCGCCCCGGCTAGACCTGGCCCCCCGCGGGCAAGCAGCGTCGTGGATCGGTCGGTACTTTAGCGCAATGCGATTCGCTCCGCTGTCGCTGGCATTTGGCGCAACCATCGTCGCCCTGCAGACTACTGCCTGCGGCGACGCAGCCGGTCCCAAGGTGCAGACGCCCGCGGCGATCGACATCGTCTCTGGGGATGCGCAGACGCCGACGGAGGTCGCGACCAGGCTGTCGCTGCCGCTGACCGTTAGAGTAACCGACGGGCAGGGGGCGACGATAGCGGGAGCCACTGTCGGCTGGAGCACGTCGTCGGGCTCCTTCAACGCGCCGACGTCGATGACGGACGCCAGAGGCGTCGCCGCAATCGAATGGACGCTCGGCGAGATCGCGGGAAATCAAACTGCCACCGCCGTCGTGCTCTCGAAGTCGGTGTTGTTCCGCGCAACGGCGATCGCCGGACCGTTGAGCCAGATAGTCCTGGGTCGCGATACCGTGCGGCTTCTTGGGGCAGGCGATGTATTTCGACTGTCAGCGCGCGCGACGGACAGGTTCGGGAATCCGGTGTCAGTGGCAACGACCGTGGAATCTCCTGACACGACGATCGTCAGCGTCCAGAATCTCGGCAACGGAGCGCTGCTGACCGCCCACACATCGGACAAGACCCTCTCGATTCAGGCGACAGCCGGCTCAGTCAGCAAGACCGGTACGGTGATCATCCTGCCGGCACCTTGTCAGTCGGGCGCGACGGCGACGTCGTTGGCGGTTGGACAATCGGCAACCTTCACCGGGTTCAATGCGTCGGAGTTCTGCCTGGATGGCACTGCGTCGGGGGCCGAGTTTACGGCCATCCCCTTTTTCTCGGACTTCAGCGGGTCGTTGCTGAGACTCTTCATTTCGACCGCGGGCACGACGACGGAGGCGGCCGCTCTGAGCCGGTTGATGCCGACGTTTCAGCGCACCGTCGTACGCGCGCCGAGGCTCGAGCGGGACGGGCAGTTCGACCTCGACCTGCGTGAGCGATCCGAGCGTGAGCTGAAGCCACTGATGCCGATGGCGAGGGCCGCGGAAACCCAGCGGTCTGGCCGCTTCAATCTGTCGGCCCCGACTCCACGGGTCGGCGACCTGCTGAACCTCAACACCAACTCGTCGTCTGCTTGCGCCAATCCGACTCTCAGAACGGGTCGCGTGGTCGCGATCACCAGCAACGCCATCGTCGTCGCCGACACCGCGAATCCGGCGAACGGGTTCACGACGCAGGACTACGAATCCATCGGCGCCGGCTTCGACACTCTCGTCTACCCGGTGGACACGCTGAACTTCGGCGCGCCCACCGACGAGGACAAGAACCAGCACATAATTCTGTTCTTCACGCGCGCGGTGAACGAGCTGACGCCCCCGGGACAGAATTTCTACGTCGGGGGATTCTTCTACAGCCGTGACCTTTTCCCGGCGACGACCGTGGGAACGATCCAGGGGTGCGCGGCGAGCAACTTCGCCGAGATGTTCTACATGCTGGTGCCCGATCCGACGGGTGTGGTGAATCAGAATGTGAGAACCGTCGATTTCGTGAGGGGTGTTACGCTCGGAACGCTGGCGCACGAATTCCAGCATCTCATCAACTCGTCTCGGCATCTCTACACGAACGCGTCGGGCGATTTCGAGGATGTCTTTCTCGACGAGGGTCTCGCTCACGAGGCAGAGGAGCTGGTTTTCTTCCGGGCCAGCGGCCTCGCTCCCGGACAAAATCTGAGCTACGAATCGATTCAGTCGTCGCAGAAAACCCTCGACGCGTTCAATGCATTCGAGGCTCCAAATTTTCGGCGCCTGCGGGAATTTCTGGCCAACCCGGAGATCAACTCACCCTACGCGAGCGACGCGAATCTCCCGACGCGTGGCGCAATCTGGTCCTTCCTTCGCTACGCCGCGGACCGGCGAGGCGGCGCGGAGCAGTCGCTATGGTTCCAGCTCGCCAACCCGCCGGCGGGCGTCGTCGGAGTGTCGAATCTGAATCGGGCCATCACATCCGACCTCGGCACGTGGATCCGGGACTGGAGCATCGCCAACTACACCGACGATTTCATCAGCGGCGTATCGTCTTTCGATTCGGACCCGAGCTGGAACCTCCGATCGATCATGAACGTGATCAACGGTGGGAGCTGGCCGATGGCGACCCAGCCGATAGATACGGCCGGCATCACTTCGGTCGCGATCGGCGACGGCTCGGCTGCTTACCTGCGGTTCGGCGTCAGAGCGGGCGCCATCGGCGGTGGGCGAATGACCACGCGAGGCCCTACACTTCCGGCCACTTTTTCACTGACCGTCATCCGGACGAAGTAGGGTTGCCGTCGCGGCGATCGGCGCGGCGGCGATCCCCTCCCCTCCGATCCTTGCGAGAGCGGGCACGGAACCATCGCCAGGTCAGAAAGACCGTGACCGCACCGATGATCCAGTAGAAAGGCAACACCAGGTGGTGAAACGCGGGCCCGACCACCTCGAGCCAGTAGATGAGGCCCGTCAGCAGCAGGGCGACGCCCCAGACGACCAGCAGCTGCCGAGGTCTGCGTCCGTACATCATGTGCTGGTGGTCTCGCGGAGCGTGGCGTCAGAAGCCATGCATCGGCTGGACGAGTCCTTGCACCGGCTCATTGCCAATCATGGCGAACGCCGGGTCGGCAAAACGCGCTTTCGATATTCACCTGGTACTGCGTCGCATAAGGCAGGAAGTTAAGCAGTTTGCCGACGCCGCGATGTTCGAGCTCGCCGAACGGGGGTTTGCCACGCCGTTCCATCAGCTCGCCGCCTGCATCATATCCGTCCGAACGATGGACGAAGTGTCGCTGCCGGCCGCGCTCCGCCTTTACGAGATCGCTCCAACTCCCGCGGCGATCAGCAAGCTGACTGTCAGAAAAATCGCCAGCCTGATCCGGCCGGCGAGCTTCTACGAGACCAAGGCACAAAACATTCGGGACATGGCAAAACGGGTCGTCGCCGAATACGGCGGCGAGATGCCGTGCGACTTCGAGGTCATGACCTCGTTTCGCGGTGTCGGACCCAAGTGCGCCAATCTCACGCTTGGCATCGCCTGCAGCGCCAGCGCCATCAGCGTCGATATCCACGTCCATCGCGTCACCAACAGGTGGGGGTTCGTGCGCGCCGCCTCGCCCGATGCGACGCGTCTTCAGCTGGAAGAAAAGCTTCCGCGAAAATACTGGGTCGAGATCAATCGGCTGCTGGTGCCGTTCGGCAAGCACGTGTGCACCGGCCGATTGCCCAAATGCTCGGTCTGTCCGGTGCTCGACTACTGTCGCCAGGTCGGGGTTACCGCGCACCGCTGACATCGGCGCCGGCGACGCGGGCCAGAGCCTCGCCGGTGAGACGAAACGTCGTCCAATCGTCCATGTGCTTCCCTCCAATCCGCTTGTAAAAGGAGATCGCCATCTCGTTCCAGGTCAGCACCGACCAATCTACGCGACCGCAGTCGCGCCGGATTGCGATTCGCGCGATCTCGCCCAGCAGTGCAAAGCCGACGCCCAGCTTTCTGGCCGGAGGCCTCACGAACAGATCCTCCAGGTAGATCCCGCGTTTCCCCAGCCAGGTCGAGTAGTTGTGGAAGAAGAGAGCGAAGCCCACCGGCTCACCGGCGAGGTAGGCGACGAGGACTTCGGCAGCCGGTCGGTCGCCAAAGAGTGTGGTAGCAAGATCCTCTTCGGTGACGGGGGCTTCGCCGGGGAGGGCGCGCTCGTACTCAGCCAGCTCGAGGATGAGCTGGTGGATCAGCGGAACGTCCCGCTTCGTCGCCGGGATTATCCGGATTTCACCGGGAGCAGCAGTCATCGGCGGAGTATCAGACTGGCACAATTGGGTGTCAATGCCATCTTTTTGCGATGAACTCGAGACTTTTCTTTTTGATTCCGGCCCTCGCGGTCGTCGGCGCATGCGGCTCGCCATCCTCGCAGGTTGCCGCGCGCATCGCCGCCCAGAGCATTTCGGGCGATCGGCGTCTGCCAACCGGCGCGCGCCTCGATCCAGCGGGAAGCTCTTATGATCTGGGCTCGATGCCCCTGGCGATGGCACTCTCGCCCGACAGGAGCCGCGTGGTCGTGCTGCTCAACGGCTGGCGCGAGCAGGGAATTCAGGTGGTCGACAGAGCGTCGGGACGGGTTCTCCAGAAAATCCCGCTCACGGCGGTCTTCCTCGGCCTCATCTTCAGCCCCGACGGCCGATCGCTGTACGTGTCTGGCGGGAACCAGGACGTCATTTACCGATTCGACTGGCGTGACGACCGCGCGACGCTGGCCGACTCGATCGTGCTGGCGGTGAAGGAGCCACGCAAGAGCGGCACGAGCTATCCGGCCGGAATCGCGATTTCACGCGATGGTCGAACCCTCTACGCCGCGGAGAATCTCGCCGACCGCGTGGCGGTAGTCGACCTGGCGACGCGCCGCGTAGTGCAGCGTTTCCCGACGGAGAGGTATCCCTACGGAGTAGCCGTCGGCGCTGACGGGACGGTATTCGTTTCGGCGTGGGGAGGATGGACGGTGTCGGCGTTGCCCGCCTCGGCCAACGGAATGCTCGAGCAGGGAACACGCATCAAGGCGGGGCGGCATCCATCTGCCATGCTCACCAGCGCCGACGGCTCGAGATTGTTCGTCGCGTCGGGGAGCACGGATCGGATCACAGTGCTGGACGCCCGCAGTAAGCAGGTGGTGGCCACCCTGACGGATCCTTCGCCGGCGGCAACAGGGGAAGGGAGCACGCCGAACGCGCTGGCGCTTTCACCCGATGGCCGCCGACTGTTCGTCGCCGAGGCAGACAACAACGCCGTGGCGGTATTCGATCTTTCGGCCGCTACATCGGGATCGTCCTCGTCGGCCGCCAATGATACCCTGACAGGCAGAATACCTGTTGGTTGGTATCCATCCGCACTCGTGGCCGATGCGGGAGATCTGCTGGTTCTGAACGGGAAAGGACGGGGGACCGCTCCGAATCCCGGACACTGGCAGCCGGGTCAACAGCAGCCGCCGCACACGCCGGATTACACACTGGGCCAGATCAACGGGACGCTGACCATCATCCCGGCGGTGAACGCCACTGCCACCGAGCTCGTTGCGTTCTCGAGTAGAGTCGCCAGCGCCAACGGCTGGGACATCGCGCCGGCGCGGAAGAACTACCCGCCCTTCGAGCACGTCATCTACATCATCAAGGAGAACCGAACCTACGATCAGGTATTCGGCGATCTCAGGCAAGCCGATGGCGATTCGTCGCTGCTTTTCTTTCCGCGATCGGTTTCTCCCAATCACCATGCCCTAGCCGAGCGGTTCGGCATCTTCGATCGATTCTTCGTCAACGCCGAAGTGAGTCCGGACGGTCACAACTGGTCGACGGGCGCGTACGTCGCGGATTACGGGGAGAAGACGATACCGTCCCACTATTCCAGTCGCGGCCGCACCTACGACTATCAGGGCATGAACCGCGACTCGATTCCGGACGACGACGTGCAGGAACCGTCGAACGGGTACCTGTGGAATCTGGCGCAGCGCGCGGGGATCACCTATCGGGATTACGGCGAGTTCGTCGCGGAGCAGGATGATCCGCCCGCCACCGGCATGGTGGTGCATGCGGAGGCAACCAAGCGGGCGCTGGTCGACCACACCAATACGTCGTACTCCGGATGGAATCTCGATATTCCCGATCAGGCGCGTGTCGATGTCTGGCTGAGGGATTTTCAGGGGTTCGTGCGCGACGGCAATCTGCCGGCGCTGGAGATCATGGCGCTTCCCAACGATCACACGTCGGGCTCGCGGGCGGGAAAGCCGACGCCGCGCGCGTACATGGCGGACAACGATCTGGCGCTGGGAAGAATCGTCGACGCGCTCTCCCATAGTCCCTTCTGGAAGAACACGGTGGTGTTCGTGCTGGAGGACGATGCGCAGGATGGTCCCGATCACATCGATTCGCATCGCTCGCCGCTGCTGGTGATCTCGGCGTACAACAGGTTCGGAGTCACGCACCGGTTCGCGAATACGACCGATGTGCTGGCGACGATTGAAGACATCCTGGGACTCGCCAGGATGTCGCAGTTCGACAATTACGGGCGGCCGCTGCGGGAGATCTGGGAGACGACGCCCGATCTGACCCCGTATGTCGCGCTCCGGTCGAGCGTGCCGCTGGACGAGAAGAATCCGGCTCGGGGCGCGCTGGCGGAGGCGTCGAAGCTCTTGGCGCTGGAAAAGGCGGACATGGCCGACGAAAATCTGTTCAATCGAATCCTGTGGGGCGCCATCAAGGGCGACCGCGCATATCCGGGGGCGACGCGGATGTCGGCGCTGGAAGCGAAAACGTCGCAATGAGCAGAACCAATCCCCGGCTCGATATGGCGATGGGACAGGGAATGCTCGCCGCCGATTCGGAGAGCCGTCTGCGGCGCGTTCGCGTGCTGGCGAGGCTGCTCGACAATTCGATCGGCATACCCGGCACGAAATGGAAGATCGGATTCGATCCCATCATCGGGCTGATTCCGGGCATCGGCGATCTGATCGGCGCCGTTCTGTCCGGCTACATCATTCTGGAAGCGGCGCGTGCCGAGGTTCCCGCGTTCACGCTGGCGAGGATGCTGCTGAACGTCGGCATCGACACAGTGCTCGGCGCGGTGCCGGCCGTCGGAGATGTGTTCGACGCGGCGTGGAAGTCGAACATCAAAAACGTGGCGCTGCTGGAGCGGCATCTGGCGCGCGGGGACGCCAGGACTGAAAGGCGGGGCGTGCTCGCCGGAATCGTCCTGGCGATATTGGTGCTGCTCGTGATAGTGGTGGCGGGATTGGCCCTCGGGATCTTTGCGGCGCGATTGCTCTGGGGACTGAGAACCCGGTAACTTTCCGGTACGGCGCCGTGGCCAAGTGGTAAGGCGGCAGACTGCAAATCTGCTATTCGTCAGTTCGATTCTGACCGGCGCCTCTTTGTGTGTTCGATGGGAACAGGGGCCTGGTCGGCCGCAAGAAAAAAGGGACGCCTTCCGGCGCCCCTTTTTTGTTCTATTACCCGCTTCCTCAGGCGCAGACGATCGAGCCCGTTGAGTTGTCGCAGGTCTTCGGCGACTGCGAGTGGGTCGCAGTGGCGCTCCAGGTCTGCGGCGGGCCAGCGTTCACCGTCGCGTTGACGGTCACGTTCTGCGAAGGCGTGAAGCCCTGCAGCGGCGTCGCCATAGTGGCGGTGCCCGAGAAGTAGGCGCCGTTGTTGTCAGCGGCGTATTGCTCTTCGTAGGTGGCAAGGTTGCGCAGGTCCGACTCCATGGCCGCGACGTACGCCTTGTCCTTCGTATTCGCAAACTTCGGGATCGCGATGGCGGCAAGGATGCCGATGATCACGACGACGATAAGCAGCTCGATGAGTGTAAAGCCTTTCCGATTCTGGGACATCTTGGGGCCTCCCCCGGGTGATTGCCAGGCGTTCGACTACACTCTTTTGACGAGTCGGAAAAATCGTGGCAACGCAAAAATGCGTCGGTACCGACGTAATTTTGCCTACCCCCTTTTTGACGGGGTTGACTCCCCGCCTCCGGTCGGTTTTCGGACGGTCGAAACCCCCGATCTCACATCGGCTCTGTCCCCATCATCTTTGTGCAGGTGGCCGCCAGCAGGTTCTTCGCACCGGGCAACCATTCGCCCGCCGGCCTGGTCCAAATGAGCGACACAGGGCCAATCGCACTTCCGAAAGCCAACCGCTACTAATATCCTAGTTGACAGCAGGCAGCGCCTGCTGCCACTATTTACTAGTCTTCTCGTAGCAGGGTGTATGGACGTCACGTTTACCGAACGCGAGCTGGATGTAATGGCCATCCTGTGGGACAAGGGGTCGGCCACCGTGGCTGAGGTCCGGGAGGAGCTGGAGGAGGATTTCGCCTACACCACCGTGCTCACTGTCCTCAGGACCCTGGAAGCCAAGCGGTACGTCGGTCATCGCGAGGAGGGCAAAGCGCACCGCTACGCGCCGCTGGTGCCCCGCGACGCAGCCGGCCAGTCGGCACTCCGTCGCATCACCGAAAAGGTTTTCTCGGGCTCGGCGGAGCTGCTGCTGACCCAGCTCGTTTCGGGACGCAAACTCAAGCCGGAAGAGCTCAAGCGCATGCGCCAGCTTCTCGATACCCGGCTGAAGGAGGCAAGTCGATGATTCTCGGATGGATGATGTACAGCATTCTATTCGGTGGTTTGTGCACCCTGGCTGCTCACGCGCTCGAAAGCGCGGCACGCGTCATCGGCAAACCCACTCGATGGATCTGGTTCGCGGCAATGGCGGCAACGCTCGGAATCAGCACGATGGCAATGTACAGATCGGTGATTGGGGCGACCGGGTTGATCCACCACCGTCGGGGGCCCAGCTGGCTCGATGGCCCGGCGAGTGTCTACATGCGGTATTACGACTCGGTGATGCACTGGGATCCGATTCTCTCCGCTTTCCTTTGGGTGTCTTCCGGAGTCGTGGCGGCAGCGTTTGTGATCGCTATTCTGCGGCTGATCGAGCGGCGGCGCGCCTGGCACAGCGCATCGCTCGACGGCCACACGGTTCTCGTCTCCGACGCAGAAGGCCCGGCGATCGTGGGCTTCGTCAAGAGCGCCGTCGTCGTCCCGAAATGGGCGCTCGCCGAGAGCGAGATGGTACGCTCGCTGATCATGGCGCACGAGCTGGAGCACCAGCGAGCGGGCGACCATTTTCTCAGCGGCCTGGTGTTGCCCGCGATCGTCGCTCAGCCCTGGAATCCGGTGGTGTGGTGGATTGCGCGACGTCTGCGGGTAGCGCTGGAAGTCGATTGCGACTCGCGGGTGTTGAGGCGCGGCCCGGATCGGCGTACGTACGGTCTGCTGCTTCTGGAGGCTGGCTCGCGTGCCGCCGGCTGCAGGCTCCCGCTTCCCGCTCTGTCGCGTCCGCTGTCTTCGCTGGAGGAGCGGCTGCAGATAATCACCGCCGACCGGAGATCGGGACGGTTGCGGGCGGCGCGTCTGGCCCTCGTCGCCGGAGTCCTGATTGCCACCGCCGCTTTCATGCCGGAGCCGGGCGCGTTCCACTGCATGCTCCACTCGCTCGGCTTCCAGATGCAGATCTCGGCGACCTACTAGCAAACTAGTTGACACCATCCGGCCCAAGGGCTAGCTTCTACTAAATAACTAGTAGGAGCTGACCCTTGCTGTTGTTGTTAATTACTGCACTGTTGCCGGCACCCCAGCAGAGCCTGGTTCAGTCCCAACCGGCGCGGCTCGACTCCAGGCCGCCGACTGCCGCCGAGTCGAGCGCGGCAGGTGGGCACGTTCTGCGCGGGACGAAAGCCTCGAGCGCCCGCAGCGCGGCGTCCCCGCGACCAGGCGTACGGAAGCCCGCGTCCTGTTCGTCGGCGTTTCCGCTGAAAATGACGCGGTGGATGTCGTTCTGAGCAGCGGCTCGACTGTGTTCACAAAACATTTACAAACCTTCGTGTCGAGAGATACGTCTAAATTGTTATCGGAGGCTATAGCTACGGCCCACCAGCGCAGTGAGCTCCGATTCCATCCGGAGAGGGCCGTATGCGTCCAGTCTGCAGTGGCGCCGTGGCAGTGGAGCGCCTGTTCTCGCTCGACCATTTGCACACCCGCGCCTTGTGTGTTGCAAGTCTGCTTGCACTTCTGAGCTCGGCCGAGGCCCGGGCCTCGAGCACCGTCGAGCGGGATTCACTTTTCACGAACCGGGACAAGTCCGCGCCTCCCCCGGTTTCACAGCCATCGGGCACCGACGCCGATTCGTCGTCGCCCGCCGCAACGGCCTCCGCTCCCAACCTGTACTCCGAAGCCTACTGGGGAGCCGTCTCCGATCTCGATCTCGATGGCTTGAAGAAGGCGGCTCGGAGCGCCGCAGAATTCGATTTTGCCCGAGGCATCTCTCTGCTGGCGAGCGGAGATGAAGCAGGGGCCGAGAGTGCGTTCATCGCGCTGGGCAGCACCACCGGCGATTTCAATGTCGGCGTCGCCTCCCAGATGATGCTCGCTCACACGCTGCTCTACGAGCGAAAATGGACGATGCTGAGGGATCTCCCGGCGAACTCGGCGCTCAAATCGGAGGATAGAAAAAACACCGAAGAGCTCGAGCGCTGGGGGCACGCCTTCGCCAATCTGGAGCCGCAGGGGATAGAGTTTCCGCCGGGCCCCGTCTCGATCCCAGTGCGCGCGACGGCGGCCGGCACACCGGCGATCCGGGTCAAGATCAACGGCAAGGAGTACGAGTTCTGGCTCGACACGGGCTCGAGCATCACCGTGCTCAGCTCGGAGGTGGCGCAGGCGGCGGGAGTTTCGACGGTATCCGGTGACTCTCTCACGATCCGGACTTTCGGTGGCACCGCGCGAGTGCGGCCGGCGCTGGTGAGGCGAATGGAGATCGGCGGCATCGTCCTCACCAATACACCAGCCATTCTCATGGACGCGTCGATGATGGCGCTGAGCAGCGCGTCCAGTCATGCCGGCCCGACCTCTCACGTCGATGGAATCGTCGGATGGGATTTCATTCGCCGGTTCGACGTGTTGCTGGACCTGGGCAAGGGAGTGGTGGAGCTGGCACGGCCTGAAGTCTTGTCTACTCGGCCGCCGACCCAGAATCTGATGTGGATCGGCCAGCCACTGGTCGAAGTCCGCACGTCCGATGGGCAGCGGCTGCACCTGGCGCTCGACACCGGCGCGCAGGGGACCCTCCTCAACGCCGCCGTGCTGGACAGAGTGCGCGCCGTAACGACGTCGACCAGCAGTCAGGTATTCGGCCTCGCCAAAACCGGCGCCAGCACCTCCCGCATCATCCCCGAGCTAGTGATCGAGGTGGGCGGTACCGCGCTCCGGGTTCAGAACGTGGTGGTCTATGGCCCGCAGTACTCTGGACTCATTGGCTGCGACGGAATACTCGGCAGCGATCTCGCGCGCTTCGGGCCGATCCACATCGACGCCACCAACGGAATCTTCTCGGTGGGAGCGTGAGGCGACGACCTCAGGCGCTCAGAACTTTGGCGAAAACATTGGAGTCGACGTTGCCTCCGGACAGCACCACGGCAACGGTTCTGTTCCGCATTCTCTCGCGCTCCTGAATGACCGCGGCGAGGGCCGCGGCGCCGCCACCCTCCGCGGTGTTGTGGGTATCGGCGAACAACGCGCGCATCGCCGATTCCACTTCGTCGTCGCTCACCGTGACAACGCGGGCCCGGCCGGCCCGGGCAATCGCCAGCGGCTCCTCAGCGGGAGTACGACACGCCATTCCGTCGGCGATGCGAGTGGTGGCTTCGTGCGAGACGATTCTGTTCTGCTCGAACGAGAGCGCAAATGCCGGCGCGCGCTCCGACACCACCGCGACGACCTCGGTCGACAGGCCGAGCGCGTCCCTGGCGCTGATTACCCCGCACAGGCCGCTCCCCATGCCGACAGGAACGTAGATGGTCTCCAGATCAGGGACTGCCCTGAGCAGCTCCAGCGCATAGGTGCCGACGCCCAGCACCAGCAGCCGGTGGAAAGATGGAAACCGGTGCCAGCCCCGCTGGACCGCGATTTCGTCGGCGGCCTCGGCAGCGGCTTGAAAATCGTGGCCACGCTCTATGACCTCGACACCCAGCGCGCGCATGGCTGCGTTCTTTTCCACCGCGTTGCCGAAAGGCACGACGACAGCGGCGGGAACTCCATAGCTACGGGCGGCGAAGCCGACAGACTGTCCGTGATTCCCGCGCGTGGCCGAGATTACACCAGCGGGCTTGCCCACGGTTCGGCACAAATCGTCCAGATAAACCAG
>DASXGU010000037.1:0-3020 GCA_036488915.1 Gemmatimonadaceae bacterium
GGGCTCGGGTCTCGCTGGGGGGGCTGCCGCCGCGACGATGAGCGAGCTCGGCTACAACGTGAAGTGCTTCTGCTTCCAGGATTCGCCGCGCCGGGCGCACAGCATCGCGGCGCAGGGCGGAATCAATGCCGCCAAGAATTATCAGAACGACGGCGACAGCGTCTATCGCCTCTTCTATGATACCATCAAGGGTGGTGACTTCCGCTCGCGCGAGGCCAACGTCTATCGGCTGGCCGAGCTGAGCGTAAACATCATCGACCAGTGCGTCGCGCAGGGTGTTCCGTTCGCCCGGGAGTATGGCGGACTTCTCGCCAACAGATCATTCGGCGGCGCGCAGGTGTCGCGAACTTTCTACGCGCGTGGACAAACCGGCCAGCAGCTGCTCCTGGGCGCGTACCAGGCGCTGGAGCGTCAGGTGAAGCGCGGCGGCCTCAAGATGTTTCCGCGCACGGAGATGCTCGACCTCGTCGTGATCGACGGCAAGGCGCGCGGAATCGTCACCCGCAATCTGGTTACGGGAGCGGTGGAGTCGCACGCTGCCGACGCGGTCGTGCTCGCCAGCGGCGGCTATGGGAACGTGTTCTATCTCTCGACCAACGCGCAGGGCTCGAACGCGACGGCCATCTGGCGCGCTTACAAACGGGGAGCCGCGTTCGCCAACCCGTGCTTCACGCAGATCCATCCGACCTGCATCCCGGTGAGCGGTGACTACCAGTCGAAGCTCACGCTGATGAGCGAGTCGCTGCGGAACGACGGTCGCGTCTGGGTGCCGAAAAAGGCCGGCGACAAGCGCGCACCCCGGCAGATCCCCGAGAACGAGCGCGACTACTTTCTGGAGCGCAAGTATCCGAGCTTCGGCAACCTGGCGCCGCGCGACATCGCTTCCCGCGCTGCCAAGGAAGTGTGCGACGAGGGCAGGGGCGTCGGCGAGACCGGACTGGGAGTCTATCTCGATTTCGCCGACGCCATCAAGCGAGTGGGGCGAGCGGTGATCGAGGATCGCTACGGAAATCTGTTCGAGATGTACGAGCGGATTACCGATGAGAATCCGTATGAGGTCCCGATGCGCATATACCCCGCGGTCCACTATACCATGGGCGGGCTGTGGGTGGATTACAACTTGATGAGCACAATCGACGGACTACACGTGACGGGCGAGGCCAATTTCTCGGATCACGGCGCCAACCGGCTCGGCGCCAGCGCCCTGATGCAGGGGCTGGCGGACGGCTACTTCGTCATTCCCAATACGATCGGTGACTACCTGGCCGCCAATAAACCGGAGAAGGTCGATACCAGTCACGCGGCTTTCAAGTCGGCCGAGCAGCAGGTCGCCGACCGGACGAGAAAGTTTCTCTCGATAAAAGGAACTCGTACCGTAACCTCGTTCCATCGCGAGCTGGGCCGGATCATGTGGGAGTACTGCGGCATGTCGCGCAACGAGCAGGGCCTCGAGACCGCGCTGCAGAAGATTCCCGCTCTGCGAGAGGAGTTCTGGCGCGATGTGAACGTTCCGGGCAGTGACGTCGAGATCAATCAGGCGCTGGAGAAGGCGGGTCGGGTGGCGGATTTTCTGGAGCTGGCCGAGCTGATGTGCATTGACGCGCTGGATCGCAGAGAGTCGTGCGGCGCCCATTTCCGCGAGGAATTCCAGACCCGCGACGGAGAAGCCCTGCGTGACGACGAACATTTTGCCTACGTCGCGGCCTGGGAGTACGCTGGGGAGGGCACGCCTCCGGTTCTGAACAAGGAGCCGTTGGTGTTCGAGAACGTGAAGCTCAGCCAGAGGAGCTACAAGTGATGAACCTCACGCTCCACGTCTGGCGACAGGCTGGTCCGGACCAGCCCGGCAAGATGGTCGTATACGAGGCGAAGGATATCAATCCCGACATGTCGTTCCTGGAGATGCTGGACGTCGTGAACGAGCGGCTGACCCAGAGCGGCGACGTGCCGATCGCATTCGACAACGATTGTCGGGAAGGGATCTGCGGAATGTGCAGTCTGATGATCAACGGCGTGGCGCATGGCCCAATGAAGGGGACGGCGACCTGCCAGCTGCACATGCGCAGCTTCAAGGACGGCGACACCATCTACATAGAGCCGTGGAGGGCGCGCGCGTTTCCGGTGCTCAAGGATCTGGTGGTGGATCGCTCGGCTTTCGATCGGATCATCCAGGCGGGCGGCTTCGTCACGGCTCCGACCGGCGGCGCGCAGGACGCCAACTCGATCCTCGTCTCGAAAGAGAGCGTCGACGCTTCTATGGATGCCGCAGCGTGCATCGCGTGCGGCGCGTGCGTGGCCGCCTGTCCCAACGCGTCGGCTTCGCTGTTCACGGCCGCCAAGATCACGCACCTCGGGCTGCTGCCTCAGGGACAGCCGGAGCGCTACCGCCGGGCGCTGGCGATGGTCGACCAGATGGACATCGAGCACTTCGGCAGCTGCACTCTGCATGGGGAGTGTCAGGAAGCATGTCCGAAGGAGATCAGCATCGACACCATCACACGCATGAATCGGGATTTCGTTCGCGCCCGCTTCCTCGGCACCCGGTCATAGAACGAATCAGCCCGGCCTTTCGGGCCGGGCTGGTCGTTCAGCTCTTTGGAATATCCAGTGGGTCGAGGTGTCGTCGCTCGACCTCGCGGTTGAGCCTTGTTTTCTCGCTGTTCTTCTCGGCCTCGTCGTGCTGTTCCCGCTCCTCGAACAAGCGGTGCGCGGCGTTGTGATGGGCGAGATGTTTGGGGTGCTCCTGTTCGGCGATTTTTTCTTCCGGCGCGTGGCCATTCCGCGAGTGAAGCTGTTCGATGAACTTGTGGTGGGTTTTCGATCCGTGCTGGCCCTCGGCATGGTCCTGAGGGCCCTTCTGTAAGCCGTCGCGGTTCTGCATCAGCCTTGCGTCCTCCAATTGCGGTTTGTCCAATCACTTTCGGCAAGCCGAGGGCCACGTTACAACCGCGGCAGCGTCACTCCTTGTTGGCCCTGGTATTTGCCTTTCTTGTCCTTGTACGACACCAACGGCCCCTCTT
>DASXGU010000056.1:0-4225 GCA_036488915.1 Gemmatimonadaceae bacterium
CATCGCCGCTGCCGCAGTGGCCCATCCCCGGGAATAGATAGAGCTGCAGGAAGTCGCGGACGGTCTCGGCGCCCATCCGCCGCGTTACGGCGGAGAAAAATTCGAGGTTACTCTCGGGGTTGTCGTTCCCGCCCTGGTAGATGATGATCTTGCCGCCGCGCTTCTGGAACGCGGAGAAATTGCCCGTGACGAATGTGTTGAATCCCCAGTGCGTGGCCGGTGCGCCCGAAAGAATGCCGTCGTAGTCGGCCGGGTAGCGTTCCGCCTCCATCAACCCCTGTCTGCCGCCGTTGGAGCAGCTGGCGAAATACGATCGCATCGGCGGCGTCGCGTAGAACGCCTGGATGAGAGCCTTGGCCGCCAGTGCGGTGAGGTGAACCGCGCGGTAATCGAAGTCGGCTTTTTTCTCCGGATGATTTCTCGCCCACGACGAGTCCGCCGGTCTGCCACGGTGCCCGGTGTCGGTCGAGGAAGCTGCATATCCGGTGTGAAGTGACTCTCCCAGCCGGTAGTAGTTGATCGACCCGCCGAAAGACCCGTTGCCGGCGCCGACGTAGCGCCGGTTCCAGCCGGTCGCCGGCATCCACACCTCGATGCTGATCCGGGAGTCCGGGGTTGGTCGCGCCACCGCCTGAACGCGGCAAAACGTCGGGAGCGTGTTGAACGCGGTGAAAAACTCCGGCGACGCCCGTCGCAGCATCCGCGGAGGCACGAAATTGCCCGAATCCACCAGCTGCGCCGACGTGATCGTCGTGCCGCTCTCCAACGGAACGGCACGCAGGGCGGAGCAGGGCATCGCGTGGGCGCAGGCCGGTATCAGGGATGCTGCCAACACCCCCCGTAAGGACATGATCGGCGACGACCTGGACGCGCTGGCGCGAATCAAGAAAGAATCAGCGCACCTCGGCGGGACTGACGGCCGATCGGCGCAGCATCCAGCCATAGAGCCACACCACAGCGCCGACGAAGCCGATGACTCCGAGCCACGACGCCAGCGCGAAGTTCTCCGGCACCAGGGCGATCGGCGCGTCCTTCGAGAATCCAACTATGAGTCCGGCGTTCAGCACGCCCCAGACGCTCTCTCCGACGATCAGTCCCGAAGCCACCAGCGTGCCGAGCCGCTGCGCGCGATCTGGATTTGGCATCGAGCGCGTCCGCCCGTCGTACCAATGGGCCAATATCGCGCCGATGATCACCGCGAAGGTGGCCGACATCGGCAGATAGATGCCGATGCCCACCGCCAGGGGGGGAATGCGGAGCTTCTTCATCACACCCAGCAGCTCGTCGAGGAGGACGAGACCAACGCCGATCAGCGCGCCGATGCCGAGCATCTTCCACTCGAGACTTCCGCCGATGACGCCCTGAGCCAGCGCCGAGATGAGCGTCGCCTGCGGGGCCGGCAGTGGGTTCGCCGCCACGACGTTGACGTTCGGTGCTCCGGCGAAGCCATACGCTTTGGCCAGCAGGTTCAGAACCGACGGAATCACTGCTGCACCCGCCGCCACGCCGACGATGAGCGCGATCTGCTGACGCATGGGTGACGCGCCTACCAGCTGCCCAGTTTTCAGATCCTGAAGGTTGTCGTTCGATATCGTGGCGCAGGCGAACACTATCGCCGTCACGAACAGCGCGAAGGCGACGAGCGCCTGCCGCGTGTCGGCGGTCGGACTGACCACCAGGATGATCACGGAGGCGCAAATCACGATGGACAGAATGCCGACCCCGGATATCGGGCTGTTGGATGCGCCGATGAGTCCGGCCATGTATCCGCACACCCCGGCGATCACGAAGCCGATGATCAACACGAACGGCACCGCGACTATCGTCAGCTTGAGCGCGCTCGGCGCCAGCACGGTGGATTTGGCGAAGGTGTAGGCCAGATACGCCGAGATCACGAGACAGCCGGCGGTCAGCGCGTAGATCCAGGATGGGGCGATGTCGCGATCGCGGTCGTCAGCCGTTGCGGCGGCGCGCGATGCGACCAGCGTGCTCACGAGTCCTCCGACTACCGGCTTCGTCAGCTTGGCCAGCGTGTAGATGGCCGCAACCGCGATCACCCCGGCGCCGATGAAGCGAACCTGGGTACGCCAGATGGCGATGGTGTGATCGGCGAGAGCCTGTCCGACCGTCGCGGGCTGCATCGCCGTCAGGATCGGAACGGCGATGGCCCATGAAATTACTTGTCCCACGAGCATCGCCATTCCGACAGACAATCCAACCAGATGACCGGCACCGAGAAGAGCGAGCGACCATGCGATGTCGTAGCCCGTCGACGCGCCCCCACCCAGGGCGAAGAACCCCGTCAGCTCACCGGCAGCGATACGCGTGGCGCTGATCACGGCCAGCCCGGCCGAGGCGACGGATCCGAGGATCACCGCAACCAGGCCCTCTTTCGCTTCACCCGTCTCGTCTTTGGTCTCGCCGCGAGTGCCGGATCCAACCTTCAACACTTCGGCGGCCGCGACTCCCTCGGGGTAGGGAAGATCCGACGTCGTAACCAGCGCGCGACGCAGCGGTATGGTGAACACCACGCCGAGAATTCCGCCGCTCAGACAGATCAGGAACGTCTGCCAGAACGGAAATCCGGTCCAATATCCGACGATCACCAGTCCCGGCAGGACAAAGATGATCGCCGACAGCGTGCCAGCCGCCGACGCGACCGTCTGGACGATGTTGTTCTCGAGAATCGACGAATCCTTGAAAGCGCTGAGGACCGCCATCGAGATCACCGCCGCCGGGATCGACGACGCGAAGGTGAGGCCGACCTTGAGGCCAAGATAGATGTTGGCCGCGGTGAAGACCGTGGTGATGAGCGCGCCGAGGATCAGGCCGCGTAGGGAAAGCTCTTTGGGTCTCATGGGCGAAAAACTTATCATCTCTTGGTGGAGATCGCCTTGTCTGACGTGAGTGAACCATCCGCGGCTCTCTTCACCACCATCGCCACAGAGTCGCCCGCAACCAGCGCGCGGCCCATCGGCTTCAGCTCGGTGACCGGTGTGTTGGGCGGAACGGTCACGTTCTGCGATCCCCCCTTGTACTGGACGACGAGACTCGAGCCGTTGGTGCTGCTGACGTTGCCGTTCGACATGCGCGATTGCGACACGTTCCCATTGGTCATTCGCGACTGTGAAACGTTCCCGTTGGTCATCCGGCTGGGCGCCGCGTCGTTGTTCGGCGCCATCATGCGGCTGCCTTCACCAAGGCCCCGCAGATCCTCAGGAAAGATGTGAATCTCGGTTGCGCGCTCGGAGCCGTCCGGCTGCTTGACCGTCGTCACTCCGATAAAGGAGTTCTGAGTGACGTGCGCGAGGTCGCTCGGGCCGCGTGCGTAAAGGTGAAAAGGCTGGCTCAATTTTATTGTCGCCGCCCCCGTGTCGACCTTGAGAACGACCTGATTGGGCGTCGCGCTCTGCACCACGCCTCTCACCACTACCGGGGAATCCGGATTCGTCGACGGGGAGGTCATGCTGCTTTGCGCGGTCTGGGTAGTGTCCCGATTCGAATCGGCCGCCCTGCCGCATGCGATCATGGCGCTGAAGAGGGATGACCCAACCACCAGCGCTTTCGCGCCTCCGCTGAACACTTTTCTCACCACTGCATGCTCCGATGAAATTGGCGCCTTTTTCACCTCAAGAGTCATGCGCGGGCGATGCGTTTGACCACACGTTTGCCTTTTCTGGGCCGACGCGTCGGCTCGACGAGCCCCAGAACTGATTGCTGCATTCAGGTCACGGGTTTCAATTTCTTGCGCAAATAATACTGCCTGGACCCGGGCGGAAATCCCTCCAGAGTTCCAAACAGCTCGTATCCCAGCTTCTCGTAGAAGGGGCGAGCCTGGAAATCGAAGGTGTCGAGGCTGACGTCGGTGCACCCGCGGGAGCTCGCCAGCTCCTCGGCTGCTTGCATCAGTCGGGTGCCGATGCCGCGCCCCCGTGCGCTGTCATCGACCCAGAGCTTCGCGATGTAGAGCCAGCGCCAGCGCATCCGGCCGAGTATTCCTCCCACTACGTTTCCGTCGGCGTCGCGCGCGACGAAGTTCGCTGGGTGATCATCGGCGGGACCCAGCCGCGCTTCATTGAACTCCAGCAGACCGCGCACCACGATCGCCTCTTCGGCGCTCGTGACCCGACTATCAATTTGTAGATCGTTCTGTGCCTTCATTGCGCGCGAATCGAAAGCGCGTGATGGAAGACGTTGCCGGGATCCCATCGTGCTTTTATCTGTT
>DASXGU010000071.1:0-3036 GCA_036488915.1 Gemmatimonadaceae bacterium
AGATGTGACGTAGTCGACATGGTCGGGGCTCGAATATACGGAACGGCACCCCCACCTGTCACCGACTGGAATCACAAGTGCGTCGCTCAGCGCTGCACGTGACCATCCGTGTCGAGCACTTTGACCTCGCCGATGTCCAGCTTCCGTACATTTGCCTCGATCACGGACAGGTCGCCGACCACGATCCACGTGAGGGCTTCCGGATGCACCAATTCGGCACCGGCTGCCTGCAATTGCGCAGGTGTCAGCGCCTCGACCTCACCGACGAAGTCGTTCAGATAACTATCAGGCAATCCGTAGGTGAGGATGTCGGCGTAGGAGGCCGCGACCTGGCTCGAAGTCTCGTTTTGTCCGGGTAGCGCGCGTACGAGTGTGTCTTGGGCGAAACGGATTTCCTTCTCGGTGGGCTGGCGCGAGCCGGTGATGTCCCGTAACTCCTTCAGCATCTCTCGCATGGAGTCGGCGGTTTTGTCGGTCTGTACCAGAGCGGAGGTTTGGAAGACGCGCTGGCCCTTGGCGTCGATGAGGCCGCTGCCGGCGCCATAGGACCAGTGCTTGTCCTCGCGCAGGTTCATGTTGACTCGGGAGATGAAGCTGCCACCCAGAATGGTGTTCACGGTCTCGAGGGCGACATTGTCCGGGGCCGCTCGCGGCGGCGCCAGCTCTACCGCCATCACCAGCGACTGTTCAGAGCCCGTGCGGTTGACCAGAAAGACCCGCGGTTTGGGTTGGGGCGCGACGACGCCGAGCGGCTTGCCGGGCAGGCTCCCGGCCGGGGACTTCCAGCCAGCCAGTTGTTGCTCCAGCAGTGGCTGTATCTGTGCGAGCGTCGTGTCGCCGACGATCAGCAGCGTGGCGTTGTCCGGTCGCAGCCAGCGCCGATAGAAAGCTCGCAACTCATCCGTGGTCATCGAGCTTACGGTCGCCTCGGAGCCGATGCCGGAGAATGGGTTCGAATAGGCGTGTCCGTCGCCATAAATCAGACGCGGGAATAATCGTGAGGCGATGCCGCGCGGCTGTGACTTCTGCTGTTGGATCGCCGCAAGCGATTGTGCTTTGAGGCGAGCGAGTTCTTTGTCGGGGAAAGTCGGATTCAGCAGGACATCACTGAAGAGCTCGAGAGATTCGGGAAGCCGACTCGTTATGGCGCTCAAGGAGATGAAGGATGTATCGAGAGAGGAACCGGCTCCGAGGCGGGCGCCGAGCGCCTCGGAGCGTGCGGAAATCTGCAGAGCATCGCGGGTCTTGGTTCCCTCGGTGAGCATCGCCAGCGCCAGATTGGCCGTTCCCGGCTTGGCGAGACTGTCGGCGGCATGGCCGGCATCCACGATCAGATTGAGCTGCACTACCGGAACGTTGTGCCGTTCGGCGAGGACGACTTTGAGGCCGTTCGAGAGTGTTGCGCGCGCGAGCGGCGGTAGTGCGAGCGCAGGAGGCGTGCCCACGACCGGGAGTTTGCTCCGATCGGCGTCGCTGGCAACGGGGTGGTATTCGGGGAACGGTTCGACGTTCAGAACGAATACGCCATCAGAGAGCCAGGCGCGGGCAGCGATTTGCACATCCAAGAGGGTGGCGTCGCGCATCCATTTGAGAGATTTCTTATAGAAGTCGGGTGAGGCGCCATACAACTCGCTCTCACCCAGGATCGCCGCTTTGCCGCCGGCGCCATCGATGCGTTCCACGGCGCGTACGAAAGAAGCGTAGTCGGCGGTCTTGGTGCGATCGAGCTCGTCGCGCGTTGGGCCGGAGGCCAACAATCGCGCGATCTCCTCGTCGAGAGCCTTTTCGACGACTCGTGGGTCGCCGCCCGGCTTTACGGTCGCGGTGATCTGCAGCTGTGAGCCGATCTCGAAGGGACCGATTTCGGCGCCCACGGAGGTGGCCACCTGGTCGGTGTAGACGAGGCGCTTGTAGAGACGACTGTTCTTGCCCTGGGCCAGGATGTCCGCGACCAGTTGCAGGAGGGTGAAGTCGCGGGTGTCGTATCCCGGGATGTTCCAGGTCTTATAGATCCGGGCTTGCGGTACGCGATCCTGTAGGACGGCGCGCTTCTCGCCACTCATCTTCGCGACCCAACTGCGGGCGTGACTCAACACCGGACCGGGCGGGATATCACCGAAATAGTGTTCGACCCGGGTTTTTATATCTTCGGGGTGGACGTCGCCCGCGACGACCACCACGGCGTTGGCGGCGCCGTAGTAAGTTTTGAACCAGTCTTTCACGTCGGTGAGCGAGGCGGCGTTGAGATCCTCCATGGAGCCGATCGTGGTCCAGGAATACGGGTGGCCGGCGGGATAGGTGCTGGTCGTAATGAGGTTGTCGACCTTGCCGTAAGGTTGGTTCTCGCGCTGGCGCTTCTCGTTCTGGACGACGCCGCGCTGCTCATCGAGTTTTTTCTGGTCAATCGCGCCCAAGAGGTGGCCCATGCGATCGGATTCGAGCCATAGGGCGAGGTCGAGGCCGTTTACCGGCACGTTCTCGAAATAGGTGGTGCGATCGAGCCAGGTGTTGCCATTCAAGGCGGTGGCGCCGGCGGCCAGCAACGGGCGCATGAACTCGTCGTTGTGGTTCTCGGAGCCGTTGAACATCAGGTGTTCAAAGAGGTGCGCGAAGCCGGTGCGACCGGGGTGCTCGTCCTTGCTGCCGACGTGGTACCAGACATCTACCGCTACGATCGGGGCCTTGTGGTCCTCGTGGACGATAAGGGTCAGGCCGTTAGGGAGGATGTACTTCTGGAAGGCGATGTCGACGTCGGGGAGGGGTGCGGGGGAGGCGGATGTCGCTCGGGCTATGGTGGCGAGCAATACGAGACTCGAAAAGGCGGCTAGCAGCGCGGTGCGCATCGAGATGTCCTTGGTGGTGGCGACGGGCGCAGGCGGCGAGGATACGCGGGTTGAGGCTCTGTCGCAGCGCCTAGACGTGCAAACGAACGCGGCACTGTTGCTCTATGACCTCGAGAAGCGACCTCATCTGCGCGGACTCAGCGTCGCTATCAAACACGAATCGTTCACCTGGCAGCGCGAGGAAATCGAGCTG
>DASXGU010000090.1:0-5172 GCA_036488915.1 Gemmatimonadaceae bacterium
GTGGTTCTCGACGTCGAGACTCTGTTCTCCGAGATCGACGAGCTGGTGTCGGACGGGATCGATGTCGAAGGGCGCCTGTACGTGAGTGACCGCGCCCATCTCGTGCTTCCGTACCACAAGCTGATCGACAAGCAAAGCTCGGCCAGCAAGGAAATCGGGACAACCGGGCGGGGCATCGGCCCGGCTTACGAAGACAAATACGGCCGTCGAGGGATTCGCGTCCTCGACCTGAGGAACCCCGAGCGGTTGCGCAAGCTGGTGGAGCGGGGTGTGGCCCACGCCAACATCCAGCTGGCCATCTCGGGTGACAAGCGTGCCGACGTCGAGTACACGCTCGGCGTTCTGGACCAATTCAGGAACCGGCTGCTGCCGTTGGCCGAAGATGTCGGGCTCAAGGTGCACCGGGCCATCGTCGGAGGCGCCGCGGTGCTCCTCGAGGGCGCGCAGGGCTCGCTCCTCGACATCGATCACGGCACCTACCCGTACGTGACGTCGAGCAGCACGACATCGGGCGGAGCGGCGACCGGCGTCGGCATTGCCCCCGGCGAGCTGGATTCGGTCATCGGAGTGGTGAAGGCGTACACGACCCGCGTCGGGAACGGCCCCTTGCCAACCGAGTTCGACGAGAAGCTGGGCCAGCGAATCCGTCAGCTGGGCAACGAGTTCGGCGCCACCACAGGCCGTCCGCGGCGGTGCGGGTGGTTCGACGGAGTGGTGGTGCGCTACGCGGCGCGCGTCAACGGCCTCACCGACCTCGCGGTCACCAAGCTCGACGTCCTCGACACCATCGATCGCATCGGCCTGTGCACCGGCTACACAGCGGACGGCGAAACGTACGAGGAGTTTCCCGGCGATCTGGAGCTGCTGGAGCGCGCGGTGCCGAGGTACGAGTGGTTCGAAGGCTGGATGACATCGACTGCCGGCGCGCGCAGTCTCACCGATCTGCCGACCGAAGCTCGGCGCTATCTGGATCGCATCCAGTCCCTGGTCGAGACCCAGATCACCTACGTCAGCGTCGGCACGCGGCGCGATCAAATCATCGGTGTCGAGGGCGCGCTGCCGGCGGGCACCGTCGGCGTGGCCTGAGCGGATCCCGATAATGTCGATCGACGCGGACCTCGTGATCGTCGGCGCGGGTCCGTGCGGGCTGGCGGCGGCGGTCTCGGCGCAGCGCGCCGGTCTCAAGCCGCTGGTGCTCGACGGAGGCGTGGTGGTGAGCACCATCGCTGCTTATCCAACCTACGCCCGGTTTTTCTCCACCGCCGAGAAGCTCAGCATCGGCGGACTGCCATTCGTCATCGCCACCGAAAAGCCGACCCGACGCGACGCTCTCGCCTACTACAGGACCGTGGTCACGTATTTCGGCATTCCGCTGCGCCAGCGCGAGCGTGTTACGGTGATCGAAGGAAAGGCCGGAGACTTCACCGTGGTGTCGCGTACCGCGGCGGGCGAGGAGAATCGAACCCGGGCCGGGGCCGTGGCGGTCGCGACAGGTTATTTCGGCTCGCCCAACAAGCTGGGAGTGCCGGGCGAAGACCTGCCCCACGTCACGCATGTCTATCGCGAGGGGCACGAAGCATTTCTCCAGGATGTCGTCGTAGTCGGAGGCGGCAACTCCGCGGCGGAAGCGGCGCTCGATCTATGGCGCTCGGGAGCGTCGGTGACACTCGTTCACTTCGGTCCGACGTTCGACAAGAAGATCAAGCCCTGGGTGCTGCCTGATTTCACCAATCGGGTAAAGGAAGGGCTGATTGCGACGAGGTGGAACGCGCGCGTGAGGGCGATCGAGCCGCAGGAAGTGGTGCTGGACACCGGAGGCCGCGAGCAGCGGGTGCGGGCCGACCGGGTCTATGTCATGACGGGCTTCGCCCCCAGCCTCGATCTTCTGCGCGCCACCGGAGTGCCCATCGACGAGGCGACGGGAGTTCCGAAACACGACTCGAAAACGCTGGAGACGGCGGTTCCCGGCATTTTCATCGCCGGCGTGGTCGTCGCCGGCTACGATGCCAACAAGGTCTTCATCGAGAACGGCCGCTACCACGGCGATCGCATCGTGGCGCGGCTGCTGGGGCAACGCGCGCCCGCCGAGCCGGAATTGAGCGCGGAACTGGATACATAACGCTCGGCGCGACTAGTTTTCCCCGATGCCCAACCACCCGGATGTAATGGAGAAGCTCGTGTCGCTGGCGAAGCGGCGCGGATTCATCTTTCAGTCTTCCGAGATATACGGCGGAACGGGATCCGTCTGGGACTATGGTCCCCTCGGCGTCGAGCTGAAGAAGAATCTCAAGGATCGCTGGTGGCACGCAATGGTGCGGGCCAGGGACGACATCGAAGGTCTCGACGCGGCGATCCTCATGAATCCAAGGGTATGGGAGGCGAGCGGTCACGTCGCCGGATTCGTCGATCCGCTCGTCGACTGCCGCAATTGCAAGAAGCGCTTCCGCGCCGACGATCCGAAAATCAAGGGCACGCCGGGCGCTCCGGATGCTCAGTGTCCGTCGTGCGGCATGAAGGGCACGCTGAGCGCGCCGCGGCTGTTCAACCTCATGTTCAAGACCTTCATGGGGCCGGTCGAGGATTCGGCCGCCGTCGTCTACCTGCGGCCGGAGACGGCGCAGGGCATCTACGTGAATTTCCTGAACGTCCAGCAGTCGACACGACAGAAGGTGCCGTTCGGGATCGCCCAGATCGGCAAGGCGTTCCGCAATGAGATCACGCCCGGCAACTTCATTTTCCGGACGCGGGAGTTCGAGCAGATGGAGATGCAGTTCTTCGTCGAGCCCGGGACCGACATGAAGTGGTTCGAGTACTGGAAGGAGCAGCGCATGGACTGGCACCGCTCGCTCGGGCTGGCCGAATCGCGCCTCCAGTTCCATCAGCACACCAGAGAGGAGCTCGCGCACTACGCGCGGGCGGCGTTCGACGTGCAGTTCGATTTCGGCGGCACGCTCGGCTTTCAGGAGATCGAAGGCGTTCACAATCGCGGCGACTTCGACCTGACCCAGCATCAGCAGTTCTCGGGCAAGAAGCTCGAGTACTTCGACCAGCCCAACAACCGGCGCTACGTGCCCTACGTCGTCGAGACATCGGTCGGTGCCGACCGAACTACGCTCGCCGTGCTGGTGAATGGATACCGCGAGGAGTCGGTCGAAGGCGAGAGCGAGGGCCGCACGGTGTTGGGCCTGCTCCCGTCGATCGCACCGATCAAGGCCGGCATCTTTCCGCTGGTCAAGAAAGATGGAATGCCGGAGATGGCGCACCGCATCGCCGACGATTTGCGGCAGGCGTTCCCGGTTTTCTACGACGACAGCGGGGCGATCGGACGCCGCTACCGGCGCCAGGATGAAGTCGGAACTCCTTTCGGCATCACCATCGATGGGGAATCCCTGACCAACGCCACCGTTACCGTCAGGGACCGCGACACCCTCAAGCAGGACCGAGTGGAAGCGGGTCAGCTCCGCGACTATCTGACCCGCAAGCTTGGTCCGTGAGCGACCTCGACCTTCGGCGCCTGCGAGCTGAAGGACAGGCGTTCATGGAAGCCATCTCGCGCGAGAGCTACATGGCCTACGCGGGATTGAAGACGACGGCGGAGCTGCAGCCGATCTACCAGCAGTACGACCTAATACTCGGCGTGGAAGCGCTGGAGCTGACGCTCGGCGCCTTTCGGGGCGCTCCGGACAAGTCCGACGAAAGACGGTCGGCGCGGTCGCTGCTCGAGTGGGAGATTGAGTCACAGGCGGCAAAGCCCCTGGCCGCTCTCGACGAGCGCGAGATCGAGTGGGAGAACACCGCCGTCATCCATTCGCCCGACGGGCGGGCAATCCAGTACCAGGCGGCGCCAATTGAGATCGCCAACACCAGAGACCGAGCGCTGCGACTGGCGATCGATGCGGCGCGAGCAAAGCTCGTGAGGACGGAGCACGCCCCGCTGCGGCTCGAGCGGCTGCGGCGCGAGAAGGAGTACATCGAGTCGCTCGGGGTTGCCGGCGACTACAACTCGTCGTTCGAGGCGGTAACCGGGATCTCCCTGGCGCAGCTCGGTAGCCAGTGCGAGCAGTTTCTTCGCGACACCGAAGGAATGTGGGAAGACGCCCTGGGAGAGGCCCTCAGGAAGTCGCTCGGCATCAGGCGATCGGAGGCGAAGCGCGCCGACGCGCTGACGCTTTTCCGGGCGTTCGAGTACGACGACGCATTTCCCGCTGGCGAGATGGAATCCGTGATCAGGCGGCAGGTCAGCGAGATGGGAATAGATGCGACGGCGAAGGGGCGCATCGTCTTCGACGTAGGAGAACGGCCGGGCAAGCGATCGCGCGCCTTCTGCTCGCCGGTGCGAGTGCCCGAAGAGGTGTACCTGGTGCTGAGACCGCACGGCGGCCAGAGCGACTACAACACCTTCCTGCACGAGCTGGGACACGCTTTGCACTTTGGCTACGCCAGCAGCGACTATCCATTCGAGTATCGCTGGCTCGGTGACAACTCCGTGACCGAAGCCTATGCGATGTTGTTCGACCATCTGATGCAGGACGGCGGGTGGCTGCTGCGCTACTCGCGGCTCGGGCAGAACCGCGTCGCAAAATTCCTGCGCACGGCCGGCCTCGAGGAGCTCCACTTCCTCCGCCGTTACTCGGCGAAGCTTCTTTACGAGAGGGCGTTGTACAGCGGCGACGTGGCCTGGGACGAGCTTCCGGATTTGTACGTCTCGCTGCTGGGGGATGCCACCGGGTTCGAGTACGATCGGGCCGATGCGTTCGTCGATGTCGATCCCCGCTACTACTCGGCGCGCTATCTGCGCGCGTGGCAGCTGCAATCGGTGCTCAACGAGGAGCTGACTTCGCGATTCGACGCCGACTGGTTCCGGAACCCGAGCGCAGGTCCGTGGATGGTCCGCGAGCTTTTCGCCGAGGGCCAGCGCGAGAACGCCGACGAGATCGCCGGTCGCGCCGGCGAAAATGGACTCTCATTCGCTCCGTTGATCAGGAAGATCGAGGATCTGCTTGAGCCCTGACTGGGAGGGCGCAAGAGCCGAGACGATCGCGAAGCTTCAAACGATCATCAGGTTCGAGACCGTCAATCCGCCTGGCAACGAGCTGCCTCTTGCGGTCTACATCGAGAGCGCGCTCAAGGCGGAGGGCATCGAGACGCAGCTGCTCCACCCCGACAGGAACC
>DASXGU010000021.1:0-13305 GCA_036488915.1 Gemmatimonadaceae bacterium
GGAGTGGTGGTGGAGGCGTATCATCTCTGCATGATGATGCGTGGTGTGGAGAAGCAGAACTCCAAGACCATCACGTCGGCGTTGAGGGGAGCGTTCCGCGAAGACTCCAAGACCCGGGATGAATTCCTGCGGCTGGCGCACAGCGAGTAGAACATGAGCGAGCTCCGCGGGAAAACAGCGGTCGTCACCGGCGCTTCCCGCGGCATCGGCGCCGGGATCGCCGAATCACTGGCTGGGGCCGGCGCCAGAGTAGTACTCGTAGCGAGAACCGAATCGACCCTGCGCGAGCGCGCGCAGCGGATCAAGGGATCGATTCCCGTCGCCTGCGATGTCACCGATCCAGAGAGCGTCGAGCGCGCCGCGAAGCGCATCGTCTCCGAGCTTGGCGCCGGGCCGGACATTCTGGTCAACAACGCCGGGATCTTCAGCGTCGCGGTCGCCGAGGAAACCACGGCTCAGGCGTTCGTAGACATCGTCAACACCAATCTCGTCGGGCCGTTCCTGTTTGTTCGCGCGTTCCTCGGCGAGATGAAGAAGCGAAGCTCCGGTCATGTCGTAAGTATCGGCTCCATCGCCGACCGGACCATCTTCAGCGGCAACGCCGCCTACTCGGCGGCAAAGTTCGGGTTGCGGGCGGTGCACGAAGTCCTTCGCGCCGAGCTGCGCGGGACCGGCGTTCGGACTACGCTCATCTCGCCGGCAGCCACCAACACAGAAATCTGGAATGCGGTGACCCTGACGGACCCGGTGACGAAGCCGCATTCCAAACGCCCGATGCTCGAGCCCGAGGACGTCGCGCGGGCGGTGATGTTCGTGCTGACTCAGGAGGAACGGGTGAACGTGGACGAGCTGAGACTCTCGCATAGCTAGTCGCCGTGTTCATCGAGATGCTCGACCTGCTGCGCTGCATAAATACCCACGAGGACACGTGGCTGGTGGCGTCGCTCAAGGCCATCTCGAACCGCTTCGTTCTGGACGGAACCCTCGGCTGCCCCGTTTGCCACGCCCAGTACGCGATCAGAAACGGGGTCGCCGATTTTCGCGCGCCGGGTGATGCGCGCGCCATTCCCGAGCACTTTCCGCTTGGCTACAGTCGCGAAGAGCTCGCGCTCAGGATGGGCGCGTTTCTCAACGCCACCGAGCCCGGTGCGACTTTGGTACTCGGCGCGAGCTGGGCCGAGGCGGCGCAGGAAGTGAGCGTCATGACAGAGGCACGGGTGCTCGCGCTCAATCCCGCCAGCGCGGTGGAGGAGTCGGAGACGGTCGGTTTACTCAGAGTGACCAGGGAAATACCATTGGCACCGGGATCGGCGCTCGGCGTCGCGCTCGATGAGACGTTTCCGGCGGAGATTCTGGCCACCGCCATCAAGGTGGTGAAGCCCGGTGGACGGATCGTTGGGCCTGCGTCAGTCGATCCGCCTGAAGGCTTGGCAATCCTGGCGCGCGACGAGCGCTACTGGGTGGCTGAGAAAGCGCCCGAGATCATCCCACTTCGGCGGGCATCGCTCGATATCTCCCGATCGGATTAGCTGCGAACCAGCTGGCCAGGGGAATCCGGCTCTTCAGGGTTCGGCTTCACGGAAGTTTCTGAGAGTAATCGAGTAGCGTAGCGATCCGACGGGTGGGATGCTGTGCTCCCACTCGGTGCGAGATGGCCCGCGCATGAGGTAAGCCGAGCGGGGCTCGGCGATGATCGACGCGCGCTCCCACTTCTCGCCCACTTTGCGACGCAGCCGAAAATTGCACGGCGAGAGAAGTGAGATTCCCACTACGTCGTCGAACATCGCCTTGTCGCGATGCCAGCCGATTGCCGCTCCCGCGCTGTATTCGGTCACCAGCACGTGATGGAGCGCCTCGGGCTCGAGCGAGGCGAATCGCGCGGCGATCGCCCTCACCGGGAGCAGGAAATCCGGGATACCGGCGCTTTTCCTGAGTCGGGCTTCGTTGAAGTCGTACTGCCAGCCGTAGGACACTACGCGCCGTTTCCCCGTATAGCCGTGGAACTCGAATTCCTTGAATGGCAGGTCGCGAAAGCTATCGAGGAGCGAGCTTTCCATCTCGCGGGTCAGAACCTCGCTCTCATAGCGAAAGCCCTCCGGCATAGTCGGAGGGCTTTCAAACAATTCGAAGTTGGAATTCATTGCCCTCCTCGCGATTGTTGCCGAGGGAAAGGCAAGCGATATGCCGACCGGCGTTATTGCACGAGCCTGCCGAGGTCGCGCCAGTGCACCAGGATCACGTGATTGTCCTGCAGCGCTTTGCGGAATTCCGGACTGGTGACGACATCGTAATCCCGTTGCCGCCACGCCGAGCCATACGGCTCGTGGTTGACCGTCACGGCCTGGAGCTCGGCGTCGTCGTGCCCGAGGTGGACGATCATTTCGGTGAGCCCCGGCTTGAGACTGGCGACGGCGTTGAGGTAGAAATCCTTCCACTTGTCGCGCGGGACTTCGGGCCCGGCGATGATGACGTTGTCCAGCAGCACATCGTTCGGGGCGTAGGTGGTCTGCGGGCCGCCCTGCGGATTTCCGCGGACGGCGAGAAATGGCAGGTGATACGCGTGCGCGACCTTCACGTAGGTGGCGGCGAGCTGCGGCGTTGTAAAGAGCGCTCCCATGTGGCTGTCGACGTGCGTCGGACGAATCCCCAGCGCCAGAGCTCGCTCGATTTGGGCGCGCAGCTCGAGCTCCACTTCTTCGGGCCTGGCATGCAGCGCGACGGGCGCGTCGTCACTGGGGAGAGTTCCGGCCGAGTCGAGAAGGCTCGGCACCTTGTCCTTCGACTCGACGCTGCCCCAGCGATAAGTCTCCCACTCACTGGTGAGGGTCAGATGGAGGCCGAGATCGGCGTTGGGGTGGGTTCTAGCGTACGCCGCAACCTCCGTGACCCACGGCGTCGGCATCATGATGCTCGCCGAGGACACCGCGCCTCTGTCGAGCGCGTCGAAGCTGGCGGCGTCGGCAGAGTGCGCCGCACCGAGGTCGTCGGCGTGGATGATCAACAGCTTCGAGTCCGCCGGATACCCGAGACGCTCGGCGATGGTTCGCGCCTGTGCCGGGAGCGTGGACGTGGCGGCCAGTAACAGGGACGAGAGAATTTGCAGTCTCATGCGAGCCTCTGGAGTCGAAGTCGGCCGGGTCTTCGATGCGGCTGGTCCGGCGCGGCTGTATTATGCGAGCGCGGGGGTCGCGCATCAATGAAAATCAGAGTTTATCGACACACTTACAGGAAGCCGCTGGGCCCGCTCGATCGATGACGGTTTCGCTCGAGCCAATAAGTGCGGCGCGGCAAATAAGGCTCGGCGATCCCGACGCCGCCCCACCGCGCGGAATTCCCACCGGAGACGAGCTCGACAAGGCGCTGAAGCACGAGCGCAAGCGACTGAAGAAGCTGCAGTCGGTGCTGTACGCCGACGGCCGGTATGCGCTGCTGGTGGTCCTGCAGGGGCGGGACGCCTCGGGTAAAGATGGAACCGTTCGGAAAGTCTTTCGCAGCGTCAACCCGATGGGCTGCGAGGTCACGAGCTTCAAGGTGCCGACGGAGATCGAGCTGGAGCACGATTTTCTGTGGCGGATCCACCAGCGCGTACCTCGTCGGCGCCTGATCGGAATCTTCAATCGCTCGCACTACGAGGACGTGATCGTCACCAGGGTACACAAGATCGTGCCGCGAAAGGTCTGGTCGGCTCGCTACGATCAGATCAACGACTTCGAGAAAATGCTGTCAAACAGCTCGGTGGTCATCCTCAAGTTCTTCCTGCACGTCTCGCGCGGCGAGCAGAAAAAACGACTCGAGGAAAGGCTCGAGAACAGAAAGAAGAACTGGAAGTTCAGAGCGGGTGATCTGGACGACCGCGCGCGTTGGACCGACTATACCGCCGCATATCGTGACGCGATCGCCAAGTGCAGTACCAGGTGGGCGCCCTGGTACATTGTGCCGGCCGACGACGAAGATGCGCGCGATCTCCTCATCTCGCGGAAGATCGCGGATACCCTCGACGAGCTCGGCCTGGAGTATCCTCCTCTCGACCCGGAGCTCCGCGACATCAAGATCGAGTAGCGCGGACACCCACCCGTTTTCGTAGATTGAAAGCCGCGCTTGTAAACCACTGGCTGCGACAAAAGGAGAAGCAGGATGGCCGGAAAAAAAGCCACAGCAACCTCCAGGGCTCCCCGCTCTTCTCGCGCGAAGCCCGAGCGATCGATCACCCGGGCTTACGCCGCACAATCGCCAACCTCTCCGCTGGCGCCGTTTCAGATCGAGCGGCGCGCGCTCAGGCCGCGCGACGTCAAGCTCGAGGTTCTTTATTGTGGCGTCTGCCACTCGGACGTGCACATGTCGCGCAACGAGTGGAAGCAGACCATCTACCCAGTCGTCCCCGGGCACGAGATCGTTGGGCGTGTGCTCGCCGTCGGCGACAAAGCGAAGAAATTTGCCATAGGCGATCCGATCGGGGTCGGAGTGATGGTCGATTCCTGCCGCGAGTGCGTCAATTGCCGTAAAGGGCTGGAGCAGTACTGCATCCCCGGAAACGTCGGGACCTACAGTGGCCACGACCGCATCAGCGGCGAGATCACGTACGGCGGCTACTCCAAGGAGATCGTCGTCGATGAAGACTTCGCCCTGACGCTGTCGGACAAGCTGCCACTTCCCGCGGTGGCGCCCTTGCTCTGCGCCGGCATCACCACCTATTCGCCGCTCCGGCACTGGAAGGTGGGGAAGGGCCACAAGCTCGGCGTCGTCGGGCTCGGCGGGCTCGGGCACATGGCAGTCAAGTTCGGCGCGTCCTTCGGGGCGGAGGTGACCATGCTGAGCACTTCGCCCGACAAGGAAAAGGACGCGCGCCGCCTCGGCGCCCACAAGTTCGCTCTAACGCGCGATCCGCAAAAGATGAAGGAGCTGGCGGGCTACTTCGATTTCATCCTCGACACCGTTTCGGCCCCGCACGACTACAACCAGTATCTGTCGCTGCTGGCGACCGATGGCGTGATGATGTGCGTCGGCGCCCCCCCAACGCCCGCCGAGGTCGGGATCTTCACGCTGATGTCGGGGCGGAAAAGCATTGCAGCATCGGGTATCGGCGGCATCGCCGAGACCCAGGAGATGCTGGACTACTGTGCGGCGAAGGGAATAGTGTCGGATGTCGAGATGATCGACATCGCCTACATCAACAAAGCGTTCGAGCGCATCATGAAGGCCGACGTGCGCTATCGGTTCGTGATCGACATGGCGTCTCTGTCCTGAGCGACCCGCGCGAACACGAAGGATCGTGACCCGCACCCGATCCTTTCGGTGCAGGGCGATCCTGTTCGATCTGGACGGCGTGCTGGTGAATTCCGCCGAATGTGTCGAGCGTACGTGGCGTAAATGGGCGGCGCGCCATGCGCTGGATGGCGATCGGGTGATCGCTTTTGCGCACGGTCGTCGCACCGTGGAGACTGTCCGGCTGGTCGCCCCGGAGCTGAGTACCGACGCGGAAGTCGCGGAGCTCGAGTCGAGCGAAGCGATGACGGCGGAGGGGGTATATGAGGTTCCGGGGGCGCGTGAGCTCGTCCAGAGTTTGCCATCCGGTCGCTGGGCAGTGGTGACTTCCGGCGTGCGGGCCGTGGCGGACTTCCGGATCAGACATACGAGACTTCCAATGCCGCCAGTGATGATCTGCGCCGAAGACATCTCGAACGGAAAGCCCGATCCTGAAGGTTACCTGGCTGCGGCGGGCCGTCTCGGCGTCAGCGCGCGGGACTGCATCGTCATCGAGGATGCGCCCGCGGGGATCGAGGCGGCGAGAAACGCGGGAATGCGCGCGATCGCGATCGCGGCCACTTACCCCACGGACGCGCTTGACTCCGCCGATGGCGTGGCCGGCAGGCTCAGTGACCTCACGGCCAGGGTCGACCGAGACCAGATTCTGATGACGATAAATGCTTCCGCGTGAATGAGGGATAATTCCGAATGAGACGAATTGCGTTGGCGATCGCCGCAGTCTGTCCACTGGCGGTGATTGCGGCCGCGGGGGGCGAGCGTGGATCGAGCACGGCTAGACTTGGCCAGCCAATTGTCGTCGCGCGCAGCAAGAAAATCATCGAGAAGGGGGGAAACCGCTTCCGGGATCTGAACGGCAACGGAGTGCTCGACCCGTACGAAGACTGGCGGCTGACGCCCGCCGAGCGGGCAAACGATCTATTGGGTCGGATGACGCTCGAGGAAAAAGCGGGCATGATGATGCACGGAACGGCTCGAAGCGTCGGTCCGGCGGGAGGCGCCGGAGTGGGCACGGGCTACGATACGGCCGCCACGGGCCGGCTGATTCGCGACGTCGGCGTCAACAGCTTCATCACCAGGCTCGGCGGCGATCCCCGCGTGCTGTCGACGCAGAACAACCAGCTGCAGGAGATCGCCGAGGGAACCCGGCTCGGGATCCCGCTCACCATCAGCACAGATCCAAGAAATCATTTTCAGTACACCCTCGGCGCCAGCGTGCAGTCCGGCCGTTTCTCCCAGTGGCCGGAGACGCTTGGATTTGCGGCGATCGGCGATCCTGCGCTGGTGCGGCACTTCGCCGACATCGCGCGCCAGGAGTACAGAGCGGCGGGAATCGAGGAGACTCTGTCGCCACAGGCGGACCTGGCGACCGAGCCCCGGTGGACTCGCATCTCCGGAACTTTCGGCGAGGATGCGGATCTCGCGGCGCGGATGGTTCAGGCTTACGTCGAAGGATTTCAGCACGGCAGCAACGGCGTCGCCTCCGACGGCGTGGTGACGGTGGTCAAACACTGGGTCGGCTATGGCGCCCAGAAAAACGGCCTCGACAGTCATTCCAGCTACGGGCGATACGCCGACTTCAGCACGGGGAATCTCGATCTTCACATCAAGCCGTTTCTTGGCGCGTTCGCGGCACACGTCGCGGGGGTGATGCCGACCTATTCGATTCTCGAGGGAGCCACAGTGAATGGACGCCCACTCGAGCAGGTAGGAGCCGGCTTCAATCGCCAGCTACTTAGCGATCTGCTGCGCGGGCGCTACGGCTTTCAGGGCATGATCCTCACCGACTGGGCAATCACCAATGATTGCTCCGAAATCTGCCGCAATGGCTCCCCGCCCGGCGAGCGGCCGAACTTCGCATCGGTGGCCATGCCCTGGGGCGTGGAGGATCTGCCGAAAGTCGATCGCTTCGCCAAGGCGGTGAACGCGGGAGTCGACCAGTTCGGGGGAACCGAAGAAGCGCAGTATCTCGTCCAGGCGGTGCGCGGCGGAAAAATCTCCGAGGCTCGGCTCAACCAGTCAGTCTTGCGCATAGCGCAGCTCAAGTTCAGGCAGGGCCTGTTCGAGAATCCCTACGTCGATGCCGAGGCCGCGGCGCGGATCGTCGGCAATGCCCGGTTTCAGAGTGAAGCGGCAGTGGCGCAGCGGCGCTCGCTGGTGCTGCTGGAGAACAAGAACGGCATTCTGCCGCTGGCGCCGCGCGCCAAGCGGGTCTTTCTGCACGGCATCGATTCAGCGACGGCCTCGGGTTACGGCTTCACTGTGGTATCGGATCTGGCGCGGGCAGAGCTGGCGATCGTGAGGACCAGCGCGCCCTTTCAGACACTTCACCCCAATTACGTCTTCGGCGCGATGGGGCACGAAGGCGACCTTGGTTATCGCGACGGCAACGCGGAGTATGAGGAGATAAAGCGCATCAGCGCGGCGGTCCCGACGATCGTGACGGTGTATCTCGATCGGCCGGCGATACTCACGGGGCTCAAGGATCGCGTCAGCGCCTTGATCGCGAATTTTGGCGTCAGCGATGCGGCGCTGCTGGATGTGATAACGGGCGCGGCGCAGCCCGAGGGCAGGCTGCCTTTCGAGCTGCCGTCATCGATGCAGGAGGTCGAAGCCCAGAGCTCAGCGGTTCCCCACGACACCGCGCATCCGCTGTATCAAATCGGATTTGGCCTCCGTTACGGCACGAGGAAATGAGACGCCGGACAGAGTTCTGGCACTCGCGCCGCTGCCTGCCATCACGCAATTTCGGGATTCCCGGATGAAACGATCAATTCGTCAGATTCTCATCGCCTGCATTGCTGCGTCGGCCCTCGGTCGTGTAGCGGCGTCGCAGACGCCCGCCAGCATTCCCGCCGACGATCGATTCAAGGCCGACATTCTCGTCGTCGCGCCGCACCCCGACGACGAGTCGACGATCGCCGGATATCTGGGCAAAGCAGTGCTCGACGAGCATCGGCGCGTAGCAGTGGTGTTCACGACGCGCGGCGACGCCGGTCAGAACCTCGTCGGCCGGGAACAGGCTCGATCGCTTGGCGAGATCCGCGAGATAGAAACCCGGCAAGCGCTGGCTTCGATCGGCGTGACCAACGTCTTTTTCCTGCGGGCGCCGGACACGCCGAGCCAGGATCTGCCGGACGCACTGCGTTCGCTCGAGACTGCCAATCACGGCAGCGCCCTCGGCGAGGCGGTGCGCTTTATCAGACTGACGCGCCCCGACGTGGTGATTGCGATGCTGCCCGCCACCGTGGTCGGAGAAAATCACGAGGATCATCAGGCATCGGGGATCATCGCCACCGAAGCGTTCGACCTGGCCGGCGATCCGACCTGGTTCCCGGAGCAGATCGCCGCGCCCGAGGACCGGCTGTGGTACGGCAACCTGATGGAGGGGCTGCGCGCCTGGCAGCCCAAGAAGCTCTACTACTACACCGACGCCTCGCACTTCGACTTCATGAAGGGCAAAGGTCCAGAGTATTCGATGACCGAGGTCTCGCCGTCGCAGCACGTCTCCTATGCGCGCATTGCCGCAAAAGAGGAGTCGTTCCACCGCACCCAATTCGGTGACGAGCCGGCGAAGGCGCTGGCGACGGGCGACCTCCACGACTTCGACCAGCCCCTGCCGTTCGTGCTGGCAAAGTCAGTGGTCGGCGGTGCTCCGACGGCCGACATCATGGCGGGCATTCCCCGGGGCGCCGTGCCCTTTGCGCCGGTGCGGGGTTATCGGCCCGAGGCCACCACGCCGGTTTCCATCGAGCTCGGCCAGGCCTGGAGCTTTTACCGGCGCTTTTACCCCGCCCACAATCTCGACGTCATGCAGACGTTGCTCGCGCCGGAGCTGGGCGTCGGTGGCGGTGCGCATTTTCCGGTGATCGTAACGCTGCACAATGCGACTGACCGTGCCGTTACTTTCCGTCTGCATACGCAGCTGCCGCCTGGCTGGAGCATTGACAGCGTATCCGCGCAACACTCGCATCCGTGGCCGATGACGACTTTTTCGGTTGCACCGGGCGACGACTATCCCGTTCGCGTTCGACTCGTCGCGCCGCGTCTGCAGAAATCAGAATGGCAGACCATCACGTGGACGGCGGACGCCGATGGGCGGCAAACCGAGCCGGCCAGTCTCAGAATCTTTGTCGGAGGAAGATAGAATGGCGGGATCGAGATGAGCGCGCCGGCGGCAGAGCGGCAGCTGGAGCGTCGCTTCAATCTTCTGAGCGCGACGGCGCTCAACATGACGAACATGATGGGGGCGGGCCCGTTCATCACAATCCCGCTGTTGATGTCGGCGCTGGGCGGACCACAGGCGATGCTCGGCTGGATCGTAGCCCTGGTCATAGTGATCTGCGACGGCATGGTCTGGAGCGAGCTGGGCGCGGCGATGCCGGGGTCGGGAGGATCTTTCCACTACCTCCGCGAGGCGTTCGGCCGGCAGCGATTCGGCCGGTTGATGGGATTTTTGTTCGTCTGGCAGTTCGTGCTGAGCGGGCCACTCGAGATCGCGTCCGGCTACATCGGCTTCGCTCAGTACGCGAGCTTCCTCTGGACCGGGTTGACGCGGCCGTGGGTGATAGTGCTCGTAACCGTCGTCGGAATCTTCAACATCGTGCTGCTTTATCGGCGCATCGAGTCCATCGCCAAAATCACGATCTCGCTGTGGATCGGCACGTTGATCACGGTGCTGGCGGTGATTTTCGCGGGTGCGACGCATTTCAACCCGAAGCTCGCCTTCGACTTCCCGCCTGGCGCGTTCAATTTCTCGCTCGGGTTCTTCCTCGGGCTCGGCGCTGCGTCGCGCATCGGCATCTATGACTACCTGGGCTACTACGACGTCTGTTACATCGGCGACGAGGTCGAAAACCCCGGCCGGGTGATTCCACGTTCCATCCTGATCAGCACCATCGCGGTGGCAATCATTTACATCGGCATCAACTTCTCGATCATCGGCGTGGTGCCGTGGCGGGAGTTCGTCCCCGCGGGCGACACCCCGGAGTCGAATTTCATCGTCTCGATCTTCATGCAGAAGATCTACGGAAATGCCGTGGCCACGATCTTTACGCTGCTGGTTTTGTGGACCGCCTTCGGCTCCGTCTTCGCGCTGCTGCTCGGGTATTCGCGGATTCCGTTCGCCGCCGCCGAGAGCGGATATTTCTTCCGGGTGTTCGGAAAGCTGCATCCGACCAAGGATTTTCCTTACGTGTCCCTCCTGGTTCTGGGTGTACTTTCGATCCTGGCCGGGTTCTTTTCGCTCGGAACCGTGATCGACGCCCTCATCGTTACGCGCATCCTGGTGCAGTTCATGGGTCAGATCGTCGGTCTCATTCTCTTGCGAAAAAATGCGCCCGACATGCCGCGACCGTACCGCATGTGGCTCTATCCGATTCCCGCGCTGGTGGCGCTGCTCGGCTGGATTTTCGTTTTCGTGACGACCCCGGTCCAGGTGATCTTTTTTGGTCTGGCGGTGCTCGTTCTGGGATGCGTGGCTTTCCTGATCTGGTCGCGAAGGACACGCGGCTGGCCATTCTTGGCGGAGGCAATTTCGTGAAGCGGATATGGCTGTTGGCTGGTGGAATGGTTGTCGGTGCTCTCTGCCTGGCGCAGGCCGCGCGCGGCCAGGAGCAGCTGCCGCTGCACAGCGGTTGGCTCATTCAGTCATCGGCGAAAGTCGGCGTCGACGGGGCGACGATTTCGTCGACCGCTTACAAACCGGCCGACTGGTATCGAGCGACGGTGCCATCGACAGTCGTGGGCTCACTCGTCCAGGACAGTCTCTACGGCGATCCCTTCTTCGGCATGAATCTGCGGGACCTGCCCGGCACCTCGTTCAAGATCGGCGCGAACTTCGTGCACACGGACATGGATCCACAGAGCCCGTACGCGGTGCCGTGGTGGTACCGCACGACCTTCCGGGTGCCGGCGTCCATGCGGGGGAAGCGGATCACGCTCAACTTCGACGGCATCAATTACCGGGCGAACGTGTGGCTCGACGGAAAGCGCCTCGCCGATTCGTCGGCGGTGGCCGGCACTTATCGGCGCTATCAGTTCGACGTGACCGATGCGCTGAACAAGAGCGGCGAGAATGCGCTAGCCGTCGAGGTGTTCGCGCCGAAGCCGGCCGACCTGCAGACGACGTGGGTGGATTGGAATCCTTCGCCCCCCGACAAGGACATGGGCGTGTGGCAGCCGGCGTACCTGCGGGCGAGCGGTGGGGTGGTGATCGAGTACCCCGAAGTCGTGAGCCACGTTGACGCCGCCACCCTCCACAGTGCCGACCTCACGGTCGTCACCGGACTGAGAAACCTTTCCGGCGCGCCCGTAACGGGCACGCTGCGGGGCCGCATCGGAAACGTCGCCTTCAGCAAGCCGGTGACTCTGGCGGCGAATGACAGTGCCCAGGTGCAATTCAGCCCCGACAGTTTCCCACAGCTCCGCTTCACCAATCCACGCCTGTGGTGGCCGGCGCAGATGGGCAAGCCCGAGCTGTACGACCTCTCCCTCGAGTTCACCAGCAACGGTGGGGTCGCCGATCGCCAGCAGCTTCGTTTCGGCATTCGGGAGATCACGTCGGCACCGACGCCAAAAGGCGGGCGTCTCTTCAGCATCAACGGCCGCCGAATTCTGATCCGGGGCGGTGGCTGGGCGCCCGACATGTTCTTCCGCCAGCAGCCGGAGCGTCAGGATGCCCAGATGCGCTATGCCCTCGACATGCATCTCAACACGCTGCGGCTCGAGGGCAATTACGAGAACGACCGCTTCTGGCATCAGACCGACAGTCTAGGCATTCTCGTAATGACGGGCTGGGTGTGCTGCAGTGCCTGGGAGGAATGGGCGAAGTGGGGGCCGGAGCAGACCACGGTCGCGGCGGCTTCGCTCCGCGATCAGATCCGCCGGCTGCGCGGTCATCCCAGCGCGCTGACGTGGCTCAACGGAAGCGACAATCCGCCGCCGGCGAACGTCGAGCAGATGTACCTCGACATCGAGAAGCAGGAGGTCTGGCCCAATCCGACCATCTCCTCCGCCAGCGCCAAGCCGACCACGGTCACGGGTGCCAGCGGCGTCAAGATGACGGGGCCCTACGACTGGGTTCCACCGGGGTACTGGATGCAGGACAGCACCCACGGCGGCGCGTGGGCATACAACACCGAGACGAGTCCGGGCGCGGCGGTTCCACCGATCGAGAGCATGCGCCGCATGATCCCGGAGCAGGACATCAAGTGGCCGCTCGACACCGTTTGGTTCTATCACGCGGCGGGCGGACAGTTCACCCACCTGCTCGACCGCTTCAACGCGGCTCTCTCCACCCGCTACGGCTCACCGACGACCGCCGAGGACTACACCATCACGTCGCAGCTCATGTCGTACGAGGGCGAGCGCGCGATGTTCGAGGCCTACCGGCGCAACGAGTACGTATCGACGGGTGTCATCCAGTGGATGTTCAACAACGCGTGGCCGTCAATCTACTGGCATTTGTTCGACTGGTATCTGCGCCCGGGTGGTGGCTACTTCGGCACCAAGAAGGCGAATGAGCCGGTCCACGTCATCTACTCCTACGACGATCGCTCGGTGGCGATCGTGAACAGCAACAAAACGGGAACGGCCATTCACGGCGCGCGCCTGCGCGCTCGAGTTCTCGGACTCGACGGCTCCGAGAAATTCGCCCGCGATACGGTGATCGACATTCCCGCCGACAGCAGCATGCGCGTCTTCATCCTGCCGGAGCCGACCGGCGTCACAGGCGCCTACTTCGCGGACCTCCGGCTGAACGCCGCCGACGGCAGCCCGATCAGCAACAATTTCTACTGGCTGTCGACGCGGATGGACGTTCTCTCCGACTCATCGACGTGGTACATGACGCCGGTGAATCGCTATGCCGACTTCACCGCGCTGCGCGGCATGCCGCAGGCGGCGGTCAACGCCAGGGCGAGCTTCACGCGCAGCGGTGGGACCGGACAGGCACGCGTCACCCTCACCAATCCGGGCAAATCCATTGCTTTTTTCCTGCGCATGCAGGTGACCGGCAAGGGAGGCGAGGAAGCGCTGCCGGTA
>DASXGU010000024.1:0-11077 GCA_036488915.1 Gemmatimonadaceae bacterium
GCTCGCGCTCGCCTGCTCGCGTGACGAAAAACCGACGCCGCCTCCCGGCGGTCCACCAAAGAAAGAGGTACCGCTGGCCGGCGCCGCCGTGATGGTCGGCGCCGGCGACATCGCCGTCTGCGGCACCGATGGTGACGAAGCTACCGGTCACATGCTCGACAGCATTCTGGTCAGCGACAGCGCCGCCGGCATTCGCACGGAAGTGTTCACCCTGGGTGACAACGCGTATCCGTCCGGACCTAACGGTGTGGAAGACGATTTTTCACGGTGCTTCGCGCCGACGTGGGGCTCTCCCCGCGTGATGAGAGTGATTCATCCCGCGCCGGGGAATCACGACTACGACAGCGGCAGCGGTGATCCCTACTTTCAGTTTTTCGGCGACCGTGCCGGCCCACCCGGCAAGGGCTACTACAGCTACGACTTCAACGGGTGGCACGTCGTCTCACTCAACAGCGAGCTCTACTTCGACGCGGGGAACGCCGCGCAGGCGAAAGCAGAAGAAGAATGGCTGCGCCAGGATCTGGCGTCGCATAGTGCCCGGTGCACGCTGGCGTATTTCCATCGTCCGCTCTTCAACTCGGGGCACTATGGCAATATTCCCGAGATGCGCACCGTCTGGAACATCCTCTACGAGCACGGCGCCGATCTGGTGCTCTCCGGTCACGAGCACCACTACGAGAGATTCATCCCACAGCGGCCCGACGGCGTGGCCGATTCAGCTCGGGGCATCGAAGAAATCATCGCCGGCACCGGGGGTGGCGCGCTGACCAGCGCAGATCAGCCACGTCACCGGAACTCCGCCATTGAAGTGCACGGTCGCTTCGGCCTCCTGAAGCTCGAGCTGACGCCGGAAGAGTATCGCTACGCGTTCATCGGAGTCGACGGCCGGGTCTGGGACACCGGTGGGCGAAAATGCATCTAGGTCTCGAGACCGGGAGGTACCGCCGGGGCCGGCTGTCCTACAAGTTTGAGTCATGGCTTCGTCTCCGAATCCGCACCTGACGCTCAGCAGCGCGAGTCCGACATCGCCGCGCAACGAAGGAGACATTCGCGTCTCGGCGATCGACATCGGCTCGAACTCGATTCGCCAGACCATCGCCGATGTCTCCCCGACGGGCGCGATCAGAGTGGTGGACGAGATGAAAGCCGCGCCCCGGCTGGGCGCCGGACTCGACCGACGCGGACTGCTGAGCGAGACGGCGGTCCAGGGCGCGCTCACCGCGCTGACGCGAATGGCCACTCTGGCCAATCAGCTCGGAGTGAAGCGCACCGAAGTAGTGGCGACCAGTGCCGTGCGCGATGCCCAGAACGGTGCTCAGTTCCTGCACCTGGTTCGGGGCGAAACCGGACTCAAGGTCCGGGTTCTGGACGGTGAGGAGGAGGCGCGGCTCGCCTTCCGCAGCGCCCTGGCGCATTTCGAGCTGGCCGTCGGACGCGCGGTGGTGATGGACATCGGCGGCGGCTCGCTGGAGCTCACCCTCAGCGCTGACGGCCTGATCGAGCGGGTGATCTCCCTGCCTTTCGGCGCCATCCGCATGACCGAGCAGTACCTCAACGACGGTCAGAAGAAGAAAGCGCTGCGCAAGCTGCGGAAGCACGTGCGCGCCGAGCTGCGCGAGCACCTGTCGGCGAGACACTGGCACGCGGCGCGAATCATCTGCTCCGGGGGAACGTTCACCAGCCTGGCGGCGATCCATCTGGCGCGGAGCGGCATGGAGAGCGCGAAGACGGTGCACGGCACCGTGATTCCGCGGGTCGATCTCGAGCACATTGTCGACTTGCTGCACAACATGTCGCCGGCGGAGCGACAGACGGTGCCGGGACTGAACCCCGCGCGCAGCGACATCATCGTCAGCGGCCTCGCGGTGGCCGCCGAGGTCGCCGCGCGGCTCGAGGCGAGGGAGCTGGTCGTCTCGAGCTACGGGATACGCGAGGGCCTGCTCCTCGAGAGCGCGCAGGTGGTTCCCTTTCCCGCCGATCCAGGTGAAGCGCGCGATCGATCCGTGCGAGAGCTGGCCGAGCGCTCGCATTACGAGGAGCCGCATTCGAAGCACGTGCAGAAGCTGGCACTCCAGCTCTTCGACTCGCTCGGGCAGCGGCTTGGGTGCGCCCCCGAGGATCGCAGGCTGCTGGCGGACGCCGCGCTGCTCCACGACATCGGCTATCACATCAGCTACGAGAAGCACAACAAGCACTCGTACCATCTGATCGAGCACGCCGAGCTGCTGGGGATGACGCCGGCGGAGCAGATCGTCGTCGCCAACGTGGCGCGGTATCATCGTGGCGCCGAGCCGAAGAAGAAGCACGTTAACTACGGCGGCCTCGATCGACCGATGCGTCAGACGATCAAGAGGCTGGCGGCGCTGCTGCGCGTAGCGGACGGTTTCGACCGGGGACATTCGGCCGCCGTCGGCGAGATCAAGGCCCGATGGATGGAGCGGGCTCTGCGACTGACGGCGGTGCCGAGCCGTCCCGACGGGAACGTAAAGCTGGAATTGTGGGGCGCGAGCCGGAAGTCCAATCTGCTGGCCGAAGTTGCCGGCGTCCCAGTGGAAATCGTGGCGCCGGATGGGTCGGTAACGACCTATGAAGACGAGGTCGGCGCGGCGGACTGACTCCGCAGGGCGTATTCCGCGGTCGTCTCGCCGTTTTCCCTTCCCGATGGCAGCGACTCCAGTCCCCACGGGTTGACGAGGAAGCGCTCATGGATCGAGATCGTCGGGTGAGTTCCCGGCTTCCGCTGCACGTACGATCCGTCCGGGTGGAGATCCCAGGCGGTTCGATTGTCGGCGAGGCTGGTCTCGAGCAGGGAGCACACCCGCGGATGAAGCAAGGGATCGACGATCGGCGCGACCACTTCGACGCGGCGGTCGAGGTTTCGCGGCATCCAGTCGGCGGACCCGAAGTACAGCTCCTCCTGTCCGTTGTTGGCGAAATAGTAAACTCGCGAGTGCTCGAGGAACCGGCCGACGATGCTGATCACTCTGATGCCGTCGCTGACGCCGGGCACTCCGGGGCGCAGGCAACAGATCCCGCGCACGATCAGATCGATGGTCACCCCCGCCTGCGACGCGGCGTAAAGGTGCTCGATGAGTCCGGGGTCCACCAGCGCGTTCATCTTGGCGACGATGCGAGCCGGTTTCCCCTCTCGCGCGTTGGCCGCCTCGCGATCGATCATCTCGATGAATCGCTGGCGCATGTTGGTCGGCGCGACGAGAAGGTTGCGGTAGGTGGTCAGGTGCGCGAAGCCGGTGAGCGCGTTGAAGAGATCGGTCAGGTCGGCGCCGATCAGCGGACTGCTGGTGAGCAGGCCGATGTCGGTGTAGATGCGGGCGGTCTTCGAGTTGTAGTTGCCCGAGCCGATGTGCGAGTACCGGCGGATGCTGCCGTCGGGCTCGCGGCGCACGACGAGCACCGTCTTGGTGTGGGTCTTGAGCCCCGGCAATCCGTAGGCGACGTGGACGCCGAACCCCTCCAGCGTTCGTGCCCAGGTGATGTTGTTGACCTCGTCGAAGCGTGCCTGCAGCTCGATGAGAACGGCCACCTGCTTGCCGCGCTGGGCCGCTTCGGTGAGCGCGCGGACGATGGCCGTGTCCCCCGACGTCCGGTAGAGGGTCATCTTGATCGCCAGGACGTGCGGATCTACCGCCGCGGATGTCAGGAACTGCTCGACGGTCGCCGTGAACGAGTCGTAGGGATGATGCACCAGAATGTCGCGCTCACGGATCGCGTCGAAGATCGAGCGCGCCGAATCGCGCAGCTCCGGCGGCGTCATCGGAATGAACGGCGGATCCCTGAGCGCGGCGATGTCGAGCATCGCCAGCGACATCAGATCTCCCAGATCGAGGAGCGGCCCGGCCTCGATGAGCTCACTCTCGGTGAGCGCGGGCATCTCCGGCGGTTGATCCTCGAGCAGCTCCTCGAGCAGCAGCTTTTTTAGCTCGGGCGGTGTGCCGCGCTCGACTTCGACGCGAACCACCTCGGCAAACCGACGCTGGAAGACCTGCTCCTCGATCATGCTGAGCAGATCGTCGTCGTCATCGGCGTCGGCCAGCTCCAGATCGGAGTAGCGGGTGACGCGAAACGCGTGGTATCCCTCGATCTCCATGCCCGGAAACAGCGCGCTCAGGTTTGCGCCGATCACCTGCTCCAGCGGGACGAACTGATTCGGTCGTCCAAAAGGGATCCATCGCGGCAGACTCTTCGGCACCTTCACGCGGGCGAACCGCGAAGCCCCGGACGCCGGGTCGTGGATCTGAACGGCCAGCGAAAGCGACAGGTTGGAGATGTACGGGAACGGGTGACCTGGATCGACGGCCAGAGGCGTGAGAACCGGAAAGACCTGGGACTCGAAGAACTCGTCGATGCGCAGCCACTCCTGTGGCGTCAGCTCGCTCATCGATACGAGTCGGATGCCGTTCTTCTCCATCTCGGGCAGCAGCACATCGTAGAAGCATTTGCGCTCCAGCTCCATGAGCTCCGCCACGCGCTCCGCGATCAGGTTCAGCTGCTCCGCCGGGGCAACGCTGTCGGGTGACGAATGAAGGAGGCCGGCAGCGACCTGTCTCCGAATTCCCGCGACGCGCACCATGTAGAACTCGTCGAGGTTGGTGCTGAAGATCGACAGGAACTTGAGACGCTCGAGCAGGCGGTTCCGCGCGTCGAAGGCCTCGTGCAGGACCCGCGCGTTGAACTCGAGCCAGCTAAGCTCGCGATTGAGATAAAGCGACGGATCGAGTGCCATTGCTCTTGGTAATACCCCGGAGCCAAAGATGTGGTGTTACGGAGTGCTTGTTAAGCATGTCTGATTAGATTCGTGCAACTGATACACAAATCCGACCAATGGGCCACACCGACGCCGTCGTAGTACTCACCACTCTTGCCACCACCGACGAGGCGGCAAAATTCGTCAAGGCGTTGCTGGAGCGACGTTTAGTCGCCTGCGGCACCATCCTTCCCGGGACCAGATCGCTTTACCGCTGGGAGGACAAGCTCGCCGACGAGACCGAGGTCGTGGTGATGCTCAAAACGCGGTCCGGGGCCATCCACGGACTAGAGCGCGCCTTCAAGGAGCTGCATCCGTATAAGGTTCCGGAGCTGCTTGCGGTGCCTGTAACAGGGGGCCTCGAGCGCTACCTCGGGTGGATCAACGCCGAGACGAGTCTAACGATCGTCTAAATCGTCTTATAGGGGTGACTTCCCCCCCTTTTTCGCTCGCCACATCGATCAGGAATTCCCGGCGCGCCGCGGTCGCGGTGCTCATCGTCGCGCTGTGGTCCGCCGGCATGGGGATGATGTTCCGCCGCAACGCCAATCGGAGCGAGGCGCAGCTTCTAACCGAAGTGGCGCTCAGACTCCAGCCGGCGACTTTCTATTACACGGTGGAACGCGACGGCCGGCAAATAGGCGGCGCCTCTTCGTCCGTCGATACCACCGCCGCCACGCTGGTGAGCGAAGAGTATTTCGTCGGTGATCTCCCGGCCGGCAAGTCCGTCGAGCGAACCTCGGCGCGCTGGCACACGACGCTGACGCGCGGATTTCGTCTGACCGACATGTCGATCGACATCGCTCGCCCCGAGCAACCTCTCGCCATCAATGCATCGGTCGAGCAGGACACGTCGCTCTTCATCGCTCCGACGATGCGAACCGGTGGGCATCCACCGGCCCGTTACAACTTTGCCCCACCGTTGTTCACGCCTTCCCTTGCGCCCGTCGCGTTCATGCTCGGCGGACCGCACACCATCGGCCGCAAGCAGCTGGTTTCGGTGTTCGATCCGACGACGCGGCTGGTGATTCGTCCCGAGCTCCAAATCCGCGCCGAGTCTTTGTTCACCGTCGTCGACAGCGCCGTGCCCGCTCCGGGCGGCGGCTGGATGGATGCCCACAGTGACACGGTGCGCGCCTGGCGCATCGAGGGCGCGCCCAACGGCCTGGTCGGATGGTTCGACGCCGAAGGCCGGCTCGTTGCCGGCCAGGCGGGAAATCTTTCGGTTCTTCGTACTGCCTTCGAGATCGCCTTCAGGAATTTCAAAGCCAAATAAATGATAGAGCTAAAGAGCCTCACCAAGAGATACGGCTCCTTCACAGCCGTCGATTCGATAAACCTCAGCGTCCCCGACGGCGAGCTGTTCGGATTCCTCGGACCCAACGGCGCCGGCAAGACGACGACCCTGCGGATGATCGCAGGCATTCTGCAGCCGACCGCAGGCAGCATCCATCTGGCTGGCATCGACCTGGCGGAGGATCCGATTGCCGCGAAATCGCGACTCGGCTTCATCCCCGACAGACCTTTCATTTACGAGAAGCTGACGGGCTCGGAATTCCTGCGCTTCGTGGCGGGCTTGTACGGGCAGGACGGCGACAAAGTGGAGCACCGCGCGCGCGAGCTGATGGCGCTGTTCGATCTCGAGGAGTGGGGCGACGAGCTGGTCGAGAGCTACAGTCACGGCATGCGCCAGAAGCTCATCATCTCCAGCGCGTTCGTCCATCGACCGCAGGTGATCGTCGTCGACGAGCCGATGGTGGGTCTCGATCCCAAGGCGGCCCGCATCCTCAAGGATCTGTTCCGCGAGTACGTCCGCCGCGGTCACACCATCATGATGTCCACCCACACGCTCGAAGTCGCCGAGACGATGTGCGATCGCATCGCCATCATCCAGCACGGCAAGATCCGCGCGGTGGGAACGATTCAGGATCTGCGCGCTGAATCGACGGGGGGTGGCGGCCTCGAGGAGATCTTCCTCAAGCTCACCGGCGAGCGCGCGGCGCGGGACGCGATGGAAGTGCTCGATGCATGACGAGCTGCCCCCATCGCCGGGGCTGTTTCACCTGCTGTCGCCCAAATACCTGGCGGCCAGGGCGCGGCCGCTGGGCAAGACGGAGAACAAATCGGGCCGGTTGATCCTGTTCGTTCTGATCGGAGCGATTTTCTGGGCCTTCGCGTTCGGGCTGCTGTACCGCCTGCTCAAGTACTTCAAGGGCATCCCCGAGATCGGCGCGCTGCTCGCCGCCAAGCTCCTGGGCCTGATGTTCGTCAGCCTGTTCGGCATTCTGATTCTGTCCAATGTCGTGACGGCGCTGTCGAGCTTCTTCCTCGCCAAGGATCTCGATCTCCTCGTGGCCGCGCCCGTGGACTGGCTGCGGCTGTACGGCGCCAAGCTGCTCGAGACGACGGGGCACTCCAGCTGGATGGTGGTGCTGGTGGCAACACCGGTGCTCACGGCCTACGGAATCACGTACGAGGGGGGATTCCTCTATCCGCTCATCGCCGCGATCGCCGTCATCCCCTTTCTTGTGATCCCTGCCGCAATCGGCAGCGCCGTCACGCTGCTGCTAGTCAACATTTTCCCGGCGCGACGCACGCGAGACATCCTGAGTGTCATCGCCATCCTGGCGGCCGCCGGCGTGGTACTCGTATTCAGACTGGTGCGCCCGGAGCGACTGGCCCGGCCAGAGGGATTCCGCTCGCTGGTCGAGTTCATATCGGTGCTGCGCACACCAACGTCGTCGATGATGCCAAGCGAGTGGGCGGCGCAGGGAATCATGTCGTGGCTGCGCGATGATCCGGAGGTCCTCCCGTTCTACCTGTTGTGGTCGACGGCAGCAGCCGTAGTGGTTTTCGGTGCGCTGCTGCACCGCTGGCTCTACACGCGCGGATTCAGCAAATCGCAGGAGAGCGGAGAGCGGTGGGTTCGCCAGGGCACCTTCGGTAGACTGGTGGGCAGGATGCTCGGCCCCTGGGGCGTGATGCGACGGGAGCTGGTGCTGAAGGAGATGCGGCTCTTCTTCCGCGACACCACCCAATGGTCGCAGCTGATCCTGCTGACGGTTCTGGTGGTGGTGTACGTCTTCAACATCAAGTTCCTGCCGCTGCGCGGCGAGGGCATCACTTTCTTTCTCGCCAACATCATCCCGTTCGTGAACCTGATACTGGCGGGATTCGTGCTGGCGTCGATCGCTGCTCGATTCATTTTCCCGGGGATCAGCCTCGAGGGCCGGACGCTGTGGCTGCTGCGCTCGAGCCCGCTGGAGATGCGTCAGCTGCTGTGGTCGAAGTTCTGGGTGGGGACCGTGCCGCTGCTCAGTCTGGCGCTGATTCTCGTCTTCGCCACCGACGTACTACTGCAGGTGAGCAGCTTCATGATGGCCGTCTCGATTTTCACGATCACTCTGATGACTTTCGCCATCGCCGGTCTGGCGCTCGGGTTCGGTGCGCTGTTTCCCAAATTCAACACCGAGAACGCGGCGCAGATTCCGACGTCGTTCGGCGGGCTGGTGCTGATGATGGCCTCGGTGGTGCTCATTGGCCTGGTGATCGTGCTCGAGGCGCGGCCCGTGTATCAATTCGTCGGCGCGCGCATGCTGCATCTCGACCCCGAGCCACTCGAGATGATCCTTGGCTTTGGCGGCGCCACGCTCATTTGTCTGGCGGCGACTTTCCTCCCGATCCGCGTCGCAGTACAGCGGATGATGGAGCTGGAGCGCTAGCTAGTCCCGCGACTTGTCGCGGAGAAATCCGATCGCCTCGTCGGGTGAAGTGAAGATCTTCTTCGCCAGAGTGCCATCCTCGTAGCGAACCTCGACGGCGATGCTCAACGGCACCTGGGTCTCGCGACGCTGATCGCTGGCCCCGATGTCCAGCGCGGCGGCTACGCCTTCTCCCTGCAGCAGTCGCACGATCTCGCGCCGCAGCATCGGCTCGGTCATCCCGCTCGCCGTCAGAGCCTGGGCGGCGAGCCCGGTACGCTCGCGAATGAGCCCGAGCAAAAGGTGCTGGGTGCCGACGTATCCGTCACCGAACTCGTGGGCCGTCGCGATTGCCTGGTCGAGCACGACCCGCGCCCGCGGCGTGTACGGCAGGTCCTGGATTCGCGGATGTGAGGAGATCTCACCGTTTCTCACCATGCCGTCGAGCGCCGCTTCGATCTGGCTCGCCCTGGCGCCCAGGTTTTCGAGGACGTCCATGACCAGCGCGTCGTCTTCGGCCAAGAGGCCGAAGAGAAGATGCTCCGTACCCACGTAGTCGTGGTGGCGGCGATGCGCCTCATCGCGGGCCTTGATCAGGGCCCCGCGCACCCGGGTTGTGAAGTCGTAACCAGCCAGAAAAGCCTCCTCGTCGTGGACAAAAGATTTCTTTCGCGCGTCTGGATAGCAAGCGGCACCCATTTACTCGTAGTTTGGAGGGGGCGAACTCTTTCCGGCAGCCGTTTCCGACAGCGGAGGGCGTGTTTTTCATGACCCTGACCAAGCGTGAGACAGAAGCGCTGGACGCGCTTTGCGACACCTTCGTCCCGTCCCTCGCCTTCGCCAGCGACGAAGAGCCTACGCTGTTCAGCATGTCGGCCGCCGACCTCGGCGTCAGCGCCAGAGTCGCGGCGGCGCTCGACCGAATCGATGCGACCAAGCGCGCTGCCTTCCGGATTTTCCTGACGCTGCTCGAGAATCCGTTGTTCATGGCGACCTATTCGTCGGGCACGACGCGCTTCTCGCGGCTGTCGCTGGCGCGGCGTGAGCGGGTGCTGAGCCGCCTGGCGGCGAGCCGGGTTCCCCAAATCCGCTCGGCGTTCCAGGGCGCGCGAAGCCTGGTGATGCTGCACACCTACGCCGCCAATGGGACGCCTGAATCGGATGCGCTGCTGGCCGCGATCGGCTACGAGCCCGAGCGCAACATCAAGGCGACGGCGCCGCGGATTCCGGTTTCTACCGTCAACGGCGACTCGAAGCTGGAATGCGATGTCTGCGTCGTCGGGTCGGGCGCGGCCGGCAGCGTGGTGGCGGCGGAGCTCGCCGCCGACGGCCAGAACGTGATAGTCGTCGAGGCCGCTGAAACCTGGAGCGGTGGCGATTTCGACCAGCACGAGCTGGTCGGAATGCAGCGGCTCTTTCGCGAAGCAGGCCTGGCCGGCACCCGGGACCTGAGCATGTCGCTCCTGGCGGGGTCGTCGCTGGGCGGAGGCACGACGGTGAATTGGCAGTCCTGCTTTCGGACGCCCGATGACGTTCGCGCCGAATGGGCCGAGCTGTCGGGATGCGATTTCTTCACCGAGGATGCGTTCACGGAATCACTGGACGCGGTGTGGCGGCGCATTGGAGCGTCCACCGATGAAAGCGAGATCAACGAGAACAACGACACCATCTGTCGCGGCGCTCAATCGCTCGATTACCGCTGGAGCGTGATCGCCCGCAACTCACTCGGCTGCGACTTGTCGCAGTGTGGCAACTGCATGTTCGGCTGCCGCGTGGGGGGAAAGCAGAGCGCGTCGATGACGTACCTGATGGATGCGATTCGATCCGGTGCCCGGGTGGTCGCGCCGTTCGCCGCGCGACGGCTGACCCAGCGCAACGGCAGCGTGACGGGCGTCGAAGGGACGTTTGCTGATCAGGGCGGCGGCGGGCGCGGGATGACGATCGCGGCAAAGAGGGTGGTGCTCGCCGCGGGCGCGCTGGAGACGCCCGCACTATTGATGCGCTCGGGGGTGGAATCGCCGCACCTCGGCTCTCACCTCTTCCTCCATCCGACCGTAGCGGTGACCGGGCTTTACCGCGACGCCATCTTTCCGTGGAGGGGCGCGCCGCAGACAGTGGTCTGCGACGAATTCAGCAATCTCTTCGACGGCTACGGCTATCGCATCGAGGCAGCTCCCGCGCATCCGGGGCTGCTTTCAGTCGGGATTCCGTGGGCGGGCGCGCGCGATCACCGGCGCGAGATGCAGCACCTGCGGCGGGCGGCACCTTTCATCGTTCTGACGCGCGACTCGAGCGCGGGGCGCGTCGGCCTGACGCGGAAGGGCGAGCCGTGGTTCGACTACCGGCTCGGCAAGCAGGAGAAGCGACTCCTGGCGCACGGGATGTCGACGGCGGCGCGAATGCACCAGGCTGCCGGCGCCGAGCGAATCATTACGCTCCACAGCGAGCGCCTGGCCTGGGATCGGGACCGGACTCAGTCGATCGAATCCTTCTGCAAGCGCATCAACGCCGCATCAATGGCGCCCAACCGGCTCCCGCTTTTCAGCGCGCACCAAATGGGGACCTGTCGGATGGGGGCCGAGAGTCCGTGGGGTGTGTGCGACGAGCACGG
>DASXGU010000050.1:0-5274 GCA_036488915.1 Gemmatimonadaceae bacterium
CCGGTATCGGGGTGGTGGCCGAGATCCTGGTGTCGGCTACGGAGCAGGCGGTGAAGGTGCTGGGATTTTCCGAGTTCTTCGTCGGACTGATCCTGATTCCCATCATCGGCAACGCGGCCGAGAACAGCTCGGCGATCATAATGGCGATGCGGAACCGCATGGATCTCGCGCTCAACGTCGCCATTGGCTCGAGCATACAGGTGGCGCTGTTGATCGCGCCGCTGCTGGTTCTTCTCGGAATAGTGCTCCACCGGCCGATGGATCTCGCCTTCACGACTATGGAAGTGGCGAGCATTGCATTGGCTGTTTTAGTAACGTCCTCCGTAATCAGGGACGCGGAAACGAACTGGCTCGAGGGAGCCTTGCTGCTTCTCGCGTACGCTGTGCTCGGAGTAGCGTTCTTTTTCTTCTGACAGAACAGAACCACCAGCGAGCCGGAAGCCAACGATTGCAGCAGCCAAACGCGATACGCTTCTCACCCGACGGTGCAAGTCTGCCCTCGCACGTGAGCGCCTGGATCGACGGGCAGGATGCCTCAGTGGTCGACATCAGCGTCGGAGACGAGCTGATGTCGATCGGTCTGCGGGCGCGGCCGCGGTTCGTCGTATTCGATGCGCGTCGCGATCCGGCCCCCGTGCTCGCGGCTCTCCACCGCGTCAAGAAAGACTCGTACACCGCGGTGGTGCCATGCGTGGTGCTTTCCTCCAAGAAAAGCGAGGCCCTTTCGGCGGCGTTCGATGCGGGCGCCGACGAGGTCATTCGAGAGGGAATGCAGATCGAGGAGGCAGTGCGGCGGCTCGATGCAATGCTCATTCGGTCGGAGCGCGACCTCGTCGTGCATCCATCGACACGCCTGGCCGGCACTTCGGCCATCGAGGCCGAGATCGGCCGCCGGCTGGCGCTGGGAGATGCTTTCGCCGTCTGCTATGCCGACCTGGATCACTTCAAGGAATTCAACGATCGATACAGCTACAACGAGGGCGACCGGGTCATCCGCATCCTCGCCAAGCTCCTGCACGACGTCGTGAAAGGAACGTGCGGTGAGGATGGTTTCATCGGGCACATCGGCGGCGACGACTTTATCTTCATCATTCCCTATAACGCGATTCCGTCGGTGTGCGGCGAGATTGTCGCCACTTTCGACCTGTTGGCTCCGTATCAATACTCGGAGCAGGATCGCCGCGCGGGGTACTTCTTCGGCAAGGATCGCCGAGGGCATCTGGATCGCGTGCCGCTGATGACACTTTCGATTGGCGTTGTTACGAACCTTCGCCGCACATTGACCTCGGCACGTCAGGCAAGCCAACTTGCCACCGAGATGAAAACGTATGCGAAGAGTCTTCCTGGCTCGGTTTATACGGTTGATCGACGCAGCGACGAACGCGTGACGCCACAGGAGCCGCTGCCGGCGATACGCGATGTACGCCTGATTGGAGAGAACGAATGAACGTCAGCTGCCCCGATTGCCGCTCCATCTTCCGTGTGGACCCTGCCAAGGTTCCGCCGTCGGGCGTGCGGGCGAGATGCTCGGTCTGCAGCGGCGTGATCTCCATTCCGGCGCCGTCGGGTCAAACGACACCGTCCGGCGGCGGAGCGCGCTCCGCGGCTCCGACGACGCCTCCGAGCGCTCCGAGCACCCCGAGCGCACGGCCGACGCAATCGGCTCCGCCACCGGCTCCGCCACCGGCTCCGCCGGCGCCGCCTTTCCGCGCAGAGGCTCCTGCGTCTCAGCGTCCGCGCTCGGAGGCAGAGCGTTCGACGCCTGTGGCGACGGCAACCCCGCCGTCACCGGCCAGCGCTCCGGAGTTCGCGCAGAGGACTGCTTCGCCGCCGCCAGTACCGCGTCCGGCCCCGACGCCCAGACAGGCACCGTCGCCGGCGACGCCAAGTGCCGCGCCATTCGTACCGTCGAGCGCCGCCGCCAGAGCGCCAACTCCGCCGCAGGCTCCGGTGGCGTCCCGGCCCGGTGCCCCGCAGAGCGCCGGAGACAGTGGCGCGCGGCGTCCCCTCAACCCGTTCCTCTCCAAGGACCCCGACCAGCGCGCCAAGAGACTGGCCCGCGCCCTCGTCTCGGACATCATCACCTACCATCCCGCCAAACACGCCGAAGGTCTGCGCGATGGCACCCTCAAGCAGCTCTTTCGCGAAGAGATAAAAAAGAGCTTCGAGGAGTATATTGCGCAGGTAGGGCAGCAGCTTGCCGAGAGCACCACCTACTTCCAGGAAGCACTCAACGAAGTGCTGGGTGCCGGCAAGAAAATCTTCTAAGGACGCGGGGGTCCGGTTAAATGGCGGAAAGCGAGCGCGGTCGCGGTCTGAAGCAGAGCAGGGAGCGACTGGCGGAGTTGCGGAGGTATCTTTGACATCGACGGCAAGCGCACTCGGCTGAGCGCGCTCGAGGCCGAGATGGCCGACTCCGGCTTCTGGAATAATCAGGAAAAAGCGCAGGCAACGCTTCAGGAAGTAAAGACGCTGCGCGCCTGGATCGACCCCTACGACAAACTGAACGATCGAACCGTGAGCGCTCTGGAGCTCGACGAGCTGTTGCAGGACAGCCCGGAGCCGGACATGGAGCGCGAGCTCGATGGGGAGTCGGCGCAGCTGCGCGACGATCTGGCGGCGTTCGAGGTGAAGTCGCTGTTGCGGGGCGCCGACGATTTCCGGGACGCGCAGCTGGAGATCAGCGCCGGCGCCGGCGGCACCGAGGCCCAGGACTGGGCCCAGATGCTGATGCGCATGTACGTTCGCTGGGCCGAGCGCCGCGGCTTCGAAGTCGGCGTGCTCGACGAAAGCGAAGGAGAAGAGGCGGGAATCAAGGGCGCGGTGCTGGAGATTCGCGGTCAGTACGCGTACGGCTTTCTTCGGCCTGAGACGGGAGTGCATCGGCTCGTTCGCATCTCGCCCTTCGATGCCAACGCCCGCCGCCACACCAGCTTTGCGTCGGTATTCGTCTATCCGGTCGTCAACGAGGAGATCAACATCGACATTCGCGAAGAGGATCTTCGCGTGGATGTCTATCGCGCCTCAGGAGCCGGTGGTCAGCACGTCAACAAGACCAGTTCGGCGGTTCGTATCACGCACATACCGACGGGCACCGTCGTGGCTTCCCAGCAGGAGCGCTCCCAGTTCAAGAACAAATCGACGGCGATGAAGATGCTGAAGAACAAGCTCTACCAGGCGGAGATCGAGAGACGCGAAGCGCACAAGGCCGAGCTCGATGCCACCAAATCGGACGTCAGCTTCGGCAGCCAGATCAGGAGCTACGTCTTCCAGCCGTACACGATGGTGAATGACCATCGCACCGAGCTCAAGATTCCGGACGTCCAGAAGGTGATGGATGGCGGGATCGACCCCTTCATCGAGGCGTACCTGAAGCAGGGCGGCGGCTCCGCCACGGCGGCGGCGTGACGGACGAGATAAACTTCGTCCTCCAGGCGCGCCGCGAGAAGCTCGAAGCCCTGGAGGCGGCCGGCGTCCCGCCCTTCGCCTACGGTTTCGATCGACGGCATTCGGCGAGCGATGCTGTGTCGCTGCTGGGCGAAGGAGAGGAAGGACCAGCGGTCAGCCTCGCCGGCCGCATCGTCGCCTGGCGCTCTCACGGAAAGACGACTTTCGCGCACCTGGCCGACTCGACGGGCAAGATCCAGCTCTATTTCAAGAAAGATCAGCTGGGCGAGAAGCACTATGCGACACTCGCGAACTTCGATCTGGGAGACATCATCGGCGTGCATGGTCCGCTGTTTCGGACGCGCACGGGCGAGGTGACCGTCCGCGTCGACAGGGTCGAGATGCTGGCGAAGTCGCTGCGCCCGCTGCCGTTCGGAAAGGAAGAAGAAGTGAACGGCCAGGTGGTTCGGCACTCCGGGTTCGCCGATCCCGAGCAGCGCTATCGCCAGCGCTACGCGGATCTGGCGGTGCACCCCGAAGTCCGCGCGCTTTTCATCGCCCGCTCGAAGATGACGCGGGCAATCCGATCGTTCCTCGACGAGAGAGATTTTCTGGAGGTCGAGACCCCGATTCTGCAGCCGCTTTACGGCGGGGCCGCCGCCCGGCCGTTCACGACGCTCCACAACGCCCTCAACATGCCGCTGTACCTCAGGATCGCCGACGAGCTCTATCTCAAGCGCCTCGTCGTCGGCGGGCTCGAGCGAGTGTACGAGATCGGGCACGACTTCCGGAACGAAGGCATCGATCGTACTCACAACCCCGAGTTCACGATGCTCGAGTTCTATCAGGCGTATGCGGATTACACGGGCATGATGGACCTCGTCGAGAAGCTGCTGGAGACGGCAGCCGAGGCGGTGCGGTCGGTTCCGGATCTGTCGACGAACGTCCCGAGCTTTACACGTCCGTTCAGGCGCGTGGAGTGGATGCCGTCGCTGGTCGCGGCTGCCGGCGTGGATGTCACCACACTGGACAACGCCGCGCTCCGCGCACTCGCGACGCGCGTTGGGGTAGAAAAGGTCGAGACCCTGAGTGGTCCCAAAGTGCTGGACGAAATGTTTCAGGCGTTGGTGGAGTCGAAGCTGATAGAGCCGACGTTCGTGGTGGACTATCCGGTCGAGCTGTCGCCGCTGGCCAAGCCCAAGCGCGGCAATCCGAAGCTGACGGAGCGATTCGAGCTGTTCGCGCAGGGGAAGGAGATGGCGAACGCGTTCAGCGAGCTCAATGACCCGCTCGATCAGCGTCGGCGCTTCGAGGCGCAGGCGGCATTGAGAGCGGGCGGAGACGAAGAGGCGCCGGGCGTTGACGAGGACTATCTGAGAGCGATGGAATACGGCATGCCGCCTATGGGCGGCGCAGGAATAGGTGTCGATCGGTTGTTCATGTACCTGTCGGGTGCGACGAACATCCGCGACGTCATTTTGTTTCCGACGATGAGGCCGGAATGAGCAAACTCGAGCTGCAGGTGGCGTGGAGGTACCTGCGCAGCAGACGCGGATCCAAGCTGCTGTCGCTGATCAGCATCATCGCCATCGGCGGTGTGCTGGTGGGCGTGAGCGCGCTCATCATCATCATTGGCGTGATGAACGGGCTTCAGCACGACCTGCGGGAGAAGATTCTCGTCGGCAGTCCTGACATTCGGGTGATGACTTACGGCGAAGACCTCAAGATCTCCGACTGGCCGGGCGTGCTGGCGAAGGTGCGAACCCAGCGCGGTGTGGTGACGGCGGCACCATTCGTCCTCACCGAAGGCGTGATGACGGGCGGACACGCCTACAACGGCGGAGTCTACATCGTGGGGCTGCAGCCGCAGCGGAAAGGAGTGCCAGA
>DASXGU010000092.1:0-5878 GCA_036488915.1 Gemmatimonadaceae bacterium
AAGCCGCAGCGGCCGCAGCTCGTCGAGCGCGCGACCGTCCCGGATTACGCGCTCGGCTCACACACCGCATCTCTCGGCCTCACCTGGTCGGGCGGGCGGGCTTTGCCGCCGCAGTACACGGAGGGGATGTTCGTCGGGCAACACGGCTCCTGGAATCGCAAACCATTCAGCGGCTACAAGGTGATCTTCGTTCCATTCGCGGGCGGCAGGCCGAGCGGAAAGCCACTCGACGTCTTGACGGGATTCATCAAGCCGAACGGCGAAGCGATGGGACGGCCCGTGGGCGTGGCGATCGACAAGAGCGGCGCGCTGCTCGTCGCCGACGATGTCGGGAACACGATCTGGCGCGTTACGCGCTCGACGTCCCGATAGCGTCAGGCGGGTGGGATGGAGAGGCTGATTCCCATCTCGTCGAGGAAGCGGTTGCCGCCGGTGTTGCGCTGGCCCCGCGACTTGGCCTTCGTCATCACCAGACGATCCCTGGTGCGCGTCATCCCGACGTAGAGAAGGCGCCGCGCCTCTTCGATCTCGAGGCGGCTGTGCGTACCGCTTGGTGGAACCGGGAGAAAGAGCTCGTCCTCCACACCGACGATGTAGACGCGGGAGAACTCCAGCCCTTTGGTGGAGTGCAGGGTCAGAAGATTCACCCGTGAGCTCGCCGTGTCGACGCTCTCGTCGTACTTCGAGAGCACGATGCGCTCGAGGAAAGCGCAGATCTGGGCGGGGAGCGTGCCTTCGCGGCAGCTGTCGATGATCACTCGCAGCCTGCCCATCGTCTCGGGGTAGCGCTTTCGAGCGGTCTTCTCCGAGCGGAAGCGCTCCATGAGCTGATGCCCGCCGAGCAGCGAGATCAGCTTGTCGAGCGTCGGCAGCGAATGCTCCCGGCAATGCTCCCGCTCGGCGCGGTAGATCTCCAGACATTCGCTGTGGCGGCCGAGCGAGTAGGGCGGGACGATCTCCACGAACCTCTTCGCCTCCTCGCACATCGACTCGCGATCGCTCAGCGCCAACGCGACGCCGAGCTGGTCGAGCAGGTGTACGAGCGCGGTCTTGCGTGCATACGCGATCTTGGTGCTGCTCAGCGCCGGCAGCAGCTGCGCGAGCACGCGGGCGTCGTCGAGCGCGCGATGGGTCTGGCCGGTGTGTATTCCGTAGTGCCTGGCGAGGTCGGATTGTTTCCGGCTGGTGTGAAACAGCGTTGTCGCGAGCGGCAGGGTGTCGTAAATCGAGAAATCGCGGCCGCGTGGAAGCTTGGCCGCCATGCGGCGGATGATCGGGAAATCGAACCGGTAGCCGTTGTGGGCGACGAGAATGTCCGAGCCGCAGAAATCGCGGAACGCCGGCCACATCGCCTCGAAAGACGGAGCGTCGGCAACGGTGCTCTCCGAGATGCCGTGGGTCTTCAGCGCACCGGCGGTGATGGGCGCGCCAGGCTTCACGAAGCTTCTGAATTCGTCGACAATTCTTCCGTGGCGCACCCGAACGGCGGCAATCTCGACGACCTCGGCGCGCTCCACGCTGTTGTCCGTCGTCTCGATGTCGACGGCTGTAAAATCGTTGAACGTGCTCGCCAGCGCGCGCGTTCGCACCAGCTGCGCCGTCTTGAACAAGCCGAGGCCGAGTCCGAGCTCCGGGAAATCGCGGGGCGTGACCTGTTCGGCGCCGGGCGGTGGGTCGCCTCCCAGCGCGATGCTGCCGATTCCCATCTCTGCCAGCATCCGCCTGCCAGGAATCTCGACGCCGTTGCAGCGTGGAATCCAGGCCGGCTTCCCTTCCCCCGCCGCACGCTCGATGCGCTCGGCGAGACGCACGACTTCCTCGTGCGAAGCGGGATCCGAAAGATCCTCGTGATTGTCCTCCAGAACGGTGCGATAAGTGCCGACTTTCTCGGAGAGGATGTCTTCGACCAGCGCCGCCAGCGACGTGTGTCGCTTGCCCAGCGCGGCGAGGTTCTGGAGCGAGTAATAACCGCGCCAGATCTTGGTGCGATCGCTGTCATCGCGCGGGAGCGTGCGAGCCATGTGCTCCAGCTGCGCGATGAGATGACGTCCGTTCTCCTCGGCGCGGGCGCGCGCGCTGTCGAACAGCGCGGGCGGCAGCACGGTCTGATAGAACTTTTCCTTCTCGATCGGATCCTGCGGATTGGAGATGACTCGGAGGGCGGCAAGCGCGTAAGCGACGATCTCGTCATCGGACAGCGCCCTGCCCTTCGCCAGGCGACACGGGATACCGGCATTGAGGAACGCGGTCTCGAGCGCGCTTCCCACCGTGTGCTGTCTGTAGAGAAGGGCGACGTCACCCCAGGCCAGGACTCCGTCGTGGGCAGCCCGATCCCGACGCAGATCGTTGATTATCCAGTTGGTCTCTGCCTGGTCGTTTGGAAAGACGAAGGCCGACACCGGAAACGGCGAGGTGTGTTGGCACGACTGCGATGTCCGGCTCTCGAAGATCGCCTGGTTCATGGCGACGAGCCGCCGTGCCGAGCCGACCACGGCCTCCGGGCAACGCCAATTGTCGCGCAGCTGGATGATCCGATCTGCGGGAACGGCAAAATCGGTGGCAAAAGCGCGAAAGATTCCCGGATCTGCACCTGTCCATGAATAGACCGACTGCTCGTCGTCGCCGACGGCGAAGACGTTGCGATGCGAGGCAGCGAGATGCCGGACGACTGCGTACTGGATGCGATTGAGATCCTGGAACTCGTCCACGAGGACCGCGTCCCAGCGGCCGCGAACCTGCGCCGCGATGGCGTCGATCCGCAACAGCTCGACGGCCTTGATTACGAGGGTGTCAAAGTCCGCCATGTTGCGGCGGGCCATGACGCGCTCATAGGCGTCGTAAACTCTTTTGTCACGCGGACGAAGCGGCTCACCGCTGAAACGGTAGCGGGCGAATGCCTTGAGCACCGCGTTGGTGAGCTTGCGCGGGATCCTGAGGCGGCGCAGGACCGCCGCCTGATCGTCCTCGTCGGCTATTCCGAAACCGATCTGGAGTCCAACCTGATCGCCGAACTCGCGCAGCAGCTCGGAACAGAAGGAATGGATGGTCCCGCGCTTCACCCTTTCCGCGCTTGTACCGAGCTCGCTCTCGAGGCGCTCGGCGATCTCGCCCGCGGCTTTGTTGGTGAAGGTGAAAACGCAGATCCTGGCGGGATCCACACCCAGATGATCGACGAGATACCTCACCCGCTCGATCAGACAGAAGGTTTTTCCGGCCCCCGGACCCGCCAGCACCAGCAGGGGTCGCGTGTCTGCTTCGATGGCCACGCGCTGCATCGGAGAGGCGATGCGTGGAGCGAAAGCGGCGTCGGGAGACCCCGGCGCCGATTCAGCGAGAAGAAGCGCCTGGAGGGCTGAGTAGTCCGCGCTGTCGCGGGTCAGGCGCCCGAGGTCCGGTAGAAGGTCTGCTTGGTGATGGAAGATGCGCCGCTGGTCATCGGTGTCTCCTTTGGGTCCGCCTCCATAGTAGCTAAACAAATGGCGGACGCCATAACCTAGTTGATCGCCGCCCCGACGCCAGCGTGCGTGCCGCGACTGCCTTTCAGGCGTTGGGATTGACCGCCGGAACGGGCAGGGCGAACGAGAACGTGGTGCCCTCCCCGAGACTGGACTCATACCAGATCCGCCCGCCGTGGGCATCGACGATTCCCTTGGCAATGGTGAGGCCCAGACCGACACCGCGCTTGTCGTTCTTGCGGGCCTGCCAGAACTCCTCGAACAGGTGTACTCCCTGTTCCGGTGGGATGCCGGGCCCGGTATCGCTGACGCTGAAGATCACTTCGCCGGCGGTGGAAACGGCGCGACAGGCGACCCCGCCGCCTTCCGGCGTGAACTTGATGGCGTTGCCAATCAGATTGCCCAATACCTGCGAGACCCGGAAAGAATCGGCCCGAACGCGGACGGCATCGTCAGCCGGAACGCAGGTGAGCGAAACCCGTCGACGCTTGGCCAGCGGCCCGAAGGTCTCCTCGGCCTGCCGGAAAAGCGAAGACACCTCGACATCGTCGAGATCGAGCGAGAGCCGGCCCGACTCGAGCTGGACCGTGTCGAGCAGATCTCCGATCAGGCGGTTCATCTGCTTGCCCGCGCGCATGGCGATGTCGAGCACCTGTTGCCGCCGAGCCGGCTCCAGATCTTCCTCCTGGAGAAGCTCGGTGGTGGTAACGATCAGGCTGAGCGGATTTCGCAGGTCGTGCGCGACGATTCCGAGCACTTCGGCGCGCGCCTCGGCGACGACTTCCGCGCGGTGGCGAAGCGCCTGCGCGGCGTCGTAGCTGCGCGCGCGGTGGAGCGCAGTTGCCGTGGCCTGAGCGAGAAGTAGTGTGAATGCACGATCGGCCGCGCCCAGCGCTCCGGTCTCCCGAAAGTGCAGCGCCATCGCCCCCATCGTCTCGCCACCGTGAATGAGCGGAGTAGCGACGTACGTCTGCATGTCGGCCAGCTCGGTAAAGCCGCGAAACGCGTCGCCAAATCTCTCGCGAAACTCCTCCGCGGACTCGATCCAGATGATCGAGCGCTGGCGCAGCGCCTGGATCAGCGGGACGTCGCTCTCCAAAGTGATCGACCCGAGCTCATTCTGGAGCTGCTCAGTGAAACCAATGGCGCCGAGCAGCTCGAGCTGTTTCCCGTTCAGCAGCACGAGCATCGCACGCGAGGCCTCGAGCACGTTGACGCCTTTCGTCAGGACGACACGCGTGACGTCCTCGACCGACTGGGCCTCGGACAACGCGGTGCTGACCGCAACGAGCTTGCTCGCCAGCGAGGTCACCCGATGCACTTCCTGGGACAGCCGCTCGATCTCCGCGCGCTGCTCCTGGGCGCCGGGCCGGGAAGGCTGGCGCGTGTCGGATGTCAAACCGGAGGATTCGGGAGTTTGCTGCAACTGCACCGTCCTTTGAGTGCGTGACCAGCTGTTCGTATATAGTCGTCGACACGGCGCGGCTCAAGGAGCGCGCATCTCCGGACGATTCACTCAACCCGTATTACGCAGTCCCTGGGCGATTCCGCTGAGCGTGGTTGCCAGTGCGTCGTCGATCGACTCCCTGGCGCTGTCGTCGGTGGCGGATTCGGTGCGTTTTCGCCGGAGCAGCGATATCTGCAGCAGCGAGAGCGGATCGACGTAAGGATTGCGCAGCGCGATCGCCGACTGCAGCACTGGATTGTCATCGAGCAGCTGGCGGTGGCCGCGAATCAGCAGCAATGACTCGACGGCGCGGTGGTATTCACCCACCAGCTGGTCCAGCAGCTTCAGGTCCCCGCCGAGGTGTCGAACGTACGCGCGCGCTATCTCGATGTCGGTTTTGGCGCAGACCATCTCGGCCTTGCCGAGCATGTCGTCGACGAAGGGCCACGCTTCGGACATGCGCTGCAAACGTCGCAGCCGGGCGCGCGTCGAGACCTCCTCGCCGAGCGCGGTTCCTACGCCGAGCCATCCGGTGAGCATGAGCCGGATCTGGGTCCAGCCGAAGCCCCACGGAATGGCGCGGATTCCCTCGATGCCGGCGCCGGCGCCCGGCCGGTACGCGGGACGGGAGCCGAAGCGCGCGTTCGCCAGCTCGTCGATCGGCGTCGCCATGCGGAAAAGCTCGAAAAGCGCATCGCTCTCATAAACGAGCTTGTGATACACCTCGCGAGACCTGGCCGAGAGTCGGTCCATGACGTCGCGGAAATCCTCGACCTCCTTGACTCCGACTTTCTTGCGCCAGTCGCTGAACTCGTGGAGAAGCACGCCCGCGGCTGTCACCTCCAGCGTTCGCTCGGCAACAGGCACCAGTCCAAACTGCTGCGAGATGATCTCACCCTGCTCGGTGATCTTGATTCGGCCACCCGTCGTCCCCGGAGGAAGCGCCGCCAGGGCCCGATACACCGGCGAGCCGCCG
>DASXGU010000132.1:0-5935 GCA_036488915.1 Gemmatimonadaceae bacterium
GATCAAGCCCAGCGATACCCACAGCGTGCCGAGCGGGCCGTGCGTTTCCAAGCGAGACTCCCCTGTGAATAGGTAAATTAAAGTTATCATGGCTTTCGCGGCTGTTGAAGCGTCCGAGGTCGAGCGCGCGGTCGGGTGTGCCCTGTCCGGCGACCCGCCGACGGTTCTGGCCGTGTCCGGCGGCCTCGATTCCATGACCCTGCTCGCCGCCGCATCGAGATTGCCGGCGCCGATCCGCAGGACTATCACGGTCGCCACGTTCGATCACGGCACCGGCAAAGCGGCCGGCGCGGCCGCAGCCCTCGTCGCGCGCGCGGCCAGCAGCGCCGGTTTTCGGTCCGCGACCGGGCGCGCCGGAATCGTCGGCACGCGCGAAGAAGAATGGCGCCGCGGGCGCTGGGAGTTCCTGCGCGATGTGGCCACCAGGCGCCGGGCCAAGGTCGTAACCGCCCACACTCTCGACGACCAGGTCGAGACCGTCTTCATGCGCATCCTGCGGGATGCCGGCCCGCGTGGACTGGCTGGGCTATACGCCGCTTCCGACGTCATTCGCCCGTTCCTGACCGTTCGGCGTGAGACCCTCGCCGCTTACGCGCTCGAGCACGGGGTCAGATTCGTCGAGGATCCCTCGAACCTGGACCGCAGACACCTGCGCAACCGCGTTCGGCTCGACCTTTTGCCCTCGATCGTGCGCCGCAATCCCGGTTTCCCGGCGGAGCTGCTGGCCTTGGCCAGCGAGTCCGCTGAATGGCGCCGCTCGCTGGAGGATCTGGCCGGGACGGTCGACGCCGCGGCAGAGCAGGACGGAGGCCTTCGAATCAGCCGTCACAGCCTGGCGGGTTATGACGCCGATTCGCTGCGCGTGCTTTGGCCCGCGCTGGCGGCGCGCGCGCGCGTCGTGATGGACAGGAGAGGAACCCACCGTGCTGCCGAGTTTACTATTAGAGGAGAAAACGGAGGCGCGATTCAGCTTTCCGGAGGGGTCGAAATCGTGATGCGGCGCGACCATTTGCTCTTGCGCCGCTGGCGAGCACCCCGCACCGGACAGCACCAGAGACCGGAGGTCAGTGCATGAGCAGCACCGTGAGGCCGCTGGTTGGAAGATCAGATCCTCGACTATCTGGGAGGGCCGTAAAACGCATCGCCTTCGACGAGGCGGCCATCGCCAGACGGGTATCCGAGCTCGGCAAGGAGATCACCGCCGACTACCCGGACGGTGACCTGCTGGTGCTCGGTTTGCTCAAAGGAAGCTTCATCTTCCTCAGCGACCTCGTACGCCAGATCACACGTCCTCTGCAGGTCGATTTCCTGGTGGCGGCGAGTTACGGAGAAGGGATGGTTTCAAGCGGGACAGTCAAGCTGGTGTACGATCCCGAGACGGAGCTGGAAGGGAAAGACATCCTTTTGGTCGAGGACATCGTTGATTCCGGGCGCACCTTGAATCGTCTGATGGCTATACTGAAGGAGCGGCGCCCGCGATCGCTGGAGATATGCGCGCTTCTGCACAAGCGAATCGCCGACGGATTGAAGTACGACACGAAGTTCGTTGGTTTCGATGCGCCGAATGAGTTTCTGGTTGGATATGGGTTGGATCACGCGGAGAACTTCCGCCACTTGCCGTACATAGCGAGCTTGCAGTAATGCCGATACAGATGCCGAACAACAAAACGCCGAAGAAACCCACCAACTGGAGCAAGCTCTCGAAGCAGCTCTCGTTCTGGGTCTTCGTCATACTGGTGCCGGTCGCGATCATCCAGTTCTCAGGCAAGGGCGCCGACGCTGCTCCCGAGATCTCGTACACGCCACAGTACGACCAGGAGCTGCAGAAGAACAACATCGACAAGGTCACCATTCAGGCCGGCCGGCTTCTCACCGGTGAGTTCAAGACGAAGGTGCCCGTCAAGGGACGTCTGGTTCAGAAGTTCAAGGTGATGCTCCCAACCGAGAACTCGAGCGACGAAGTCGCGCGGCTGCGGGAGCACGGGGTCCAGATCCAGGCCGAAGACGCGCGTCCATCCTTCACTGCGATCCTGATCGGGCTCTTCCCGTACCTCCTGATTTTCGGAATCTGGTTCTTCCTGTTCCGCTCGATGCAGGCAGGTGGCGCCAAGGCGTTCAGCTTCGGCAAATCCAAAGCGAAGCTGCTCACCGGAGACACGCCCAAGGTGACCTTCGATGACGTCGCCGGTGCCGACGAGGCCAAAGTCGAGCTCCAGGAGATCATCGAGTTCCTGAAGGACCCGCAGAAGTTCACCAAGCTCGGCGGGCGTCTGCCCAAGGGCGCGCTGCTGGTTGGTCCGCCGGGTACCGGCAAGACGCTGCTCGCCCGCGCGGTCGCCGGTGAGGCGGGACGTCCCTTCTTCTCGATGTCAGGCTCGGACTTCGTCGAGATGTTCGTCGGGGTCGGCGCCAGCCGTGTGCGTGATCTGTTCGAGCAGGGCAAGGCGCACGCGCCCTGCATCATCTTCATCGACGAGATCGACGCAGTCGGACGCCATCGCGGCGCCGGACTCGGCGGCGGTCACGACGAACGGGAGCAGACCCTAAATCAGCTGCTCGTCGAGATGGACGGCTTCGAGTCCAACGACGGCGTGATCCTGATCGCCGCTACCAACAGGCCCGACGTGCTCGACCCGGCGTTGATGCGGCCCGGCCGCTTCGACCGGCAAATCGTCGTCGACTCGCCGGACTTGCGCGGGCGCGAGGGCATTTTGCGCGTGCACATCCGCAACAAGCCAATGGCCGACGATGTCGACGTCACCACACTGGCGCGGGGAACGCCGGGAATGGCCGGAGCCGACCTCGCAAACCTGGTCAACGAAGGCGCCCTGCTCGCTGCCCGGCGCAACCACGACAAGGTCTACATGGCCGATCTCGAGGATGCGAAGGACAAGGTCATGATGGGCGCCGAGCGCAAATCCATGGTGATGAAGGACGAGGAGAGGAAGCTCACCGCCTATCACGAAGGTGGCCACGCCATCTGCGCGATCAAGGTCAAGGGCAACGATCCCCTTCACAAAGTCACCATCGTGCCCCGCGGCCGGACGCTGGGCGTGGCGTGGACGCTGCCGGAGGACGACCGCGTTTCCGTGACCCGCGAGCAGCTCGAGGCCAACCTCGTCAAAGCCTACGGCGGACGAGTGGCCGAGGAGCTGGTGTTTGGGCGCGATCGGGTGACCACCGGCGCGTCCAGCGACATCCAGCAGGCGACGGGACTCGCTCGCCGCTATGTGTCCCAGTGGGGATTGTCGGACGAGATCGGCCCAGTGCTTGTCGGCGACAACGAGCAGGAGCTCTTCCTCGGCCGCGAGCTGCAGACGCGCCGCGAAGTATCGGAGCGGACCGCGCAGCTCGTCGATTCCGAGGTGACGCGAGTGATCAGGGAAGCCTACGCGCGTGCCACCGCGGTGCTGCAGGAGAACATCGAGCTGCTGCACACGGTGGCATCGGCACTGCTCGATCGCGAGACGCTCACCGGCGACGAAGTCGCCGCTTTGGCGCGCGGTGAAACGTTGCCGCCGCGCCCAGTGGTGCCTCCGCCGGCGGCCCCGCCCGCGCTCACCGCGCCGGTGCTGCATCCCAAGCCATCCAAGCCGCCTCTCTTCGGAGGTCCGGAGGTAGCTCCCGCGTGAGTTTTGCCTGGCCGTCGAAGTCCCTGCGGCCCACGATCTTCGGAATTCTGAACGTTACCCCCGACAGCTTCAGCGACGGGGGTAACTTTTTTTCCACCGAGGCCGCCATCGAGCAGGCCGATCGCATGATATCGGAGGGTGCCGATGTCATCGACATCGGCGGAGAATCGACGAGGCCCGGCGCGAAGCCAGTCACCGCGCGTGAAGAGCTGAAGCGCGTGCTGCCTGCTATCCGCGCCATCCGCTCCCGCTGGAGTGAGACCACCATTTCCGTAGACACCGTGAAAGCCGAGGTTGCGAAGGCGGCCCTCGCCGAGGGCGCGTCGATCGTAAACGATGTGTCGGGGATGTCGCTCGATCCTGAAATGCCGGGCGTCTGCGCCGAATCGGGCTGCAGCATCGTGCTGATGCATTCACGCGGCACGGTTGCGGAAATGGCCAGTTACGACAAAGCCGTGTACGGACCGGACCCGGTCGGCGAGATCATCGGCGATCTGGAGGAGAGCGTCCACAATGCGCAGCGCGCGGGAATTCATCCCGGTCGCATAGCGCTCGATCCGGGAATCGGCTTCTCGAAGAGAACCGGGCATTCGCTCGCCGCGCTGGTCGGGCTGCCGCGACTCGTTTCACTCGGTTATCCGGTGCTCGTGGGCGCGTCGCGAAAACGCGTTATTGGCGAGCTGATTCGCTACACCGGTGAAGTGGGTGGGGCTTTGGGTGGAACGACATTGGCGCCGCAGCTCATTTCCAATGACGACCGCGACATGGCGACGGTTGGCGTCAACGTCGTCGCTTTCTTCGCGGGTGCGCGCATTTTCCGGGTCCATCGCGTTCGTCCCAACCGGTTGGCGCTCGACGCGGCGTGGGCGCTCACGCCGGAACCATCCGACGTCGTCTCCGAGTGAACGGCTCAGCCGCGGGCAGCCCGCGAGCCGCTGAATTAATTTCTTAGCGCGACTCTCACCGAGGCACTCCCGATAAGACGGTTTCCTTCGCCGGGTTGGACGACCGCCGTACTTCTGCTGTTCGTGTACATGCTCACCCTCGCCCCGGGCGTGACCGTCTGGGATTCGGGTGAGTTTCTGGCGGCCATTCATTCCCTCGGCATCCCGCATCCGCCCGGGACTCCGCTCTACGTTCTGATCGGGAAAGTCTGGAGCCTCGCGCTCGGCTCGGTCTTCGGCTTCGCCCGGTCCATAAATCTGCTTTCGGCCGTAAGCACTGCGTTTGCCGGCGGCATACTGACGAGCTTGTTCAACAGGTGGACCGGCGATGGCTTCGCCGCGACGGCGGCCGGCTTGACTGCCGGACTCATGTCCACGGTATGGCTCAGCGCCACCGAGACCGAGGTGTATGCCGTCGCTCTGCTGTTCGGCTGCATGCTTTTGTGGGCGGCGGACCGTGCCGGGCAAAACTCCGACGCTCGATGGGCACTCCTGGCCGCGTATCTGGCCGGGCTGTCCTGGTCGTTGCACCTGACTGCGTTGCTGGTCGTTCCGAGCGCGGTGCTGCTGGTCTTCAGTACCAGCGACGGATATTTCGCGGTCCCGGTAGGCCGGCGTTACGCCGACGGTCGACGCGAAGCACATTCGCTCGCCAAGCTGTTGCGCGGGGGTCTCCTCGTCACGCTCGTTGGGATGACGTGCGTTCTGTACCTGATCGTCAGGGCACATCGCGACCCGGCCATCAACCAGGGCAACCCGTCCGCGTTCGGTCCGTTCGTCGACGTCCTGCTGCGACATCAATATGACGTGCCTCCACTCTGGCCCCGGCAGGCGCCGTTCTACCTGCAGCTGGGCAACGTGCTCGAGTATGCGGACTGGCAGTTCGCCAAGGGTCTGGCGTCCGATGCGCCGCCGAGCTGGTGGAGAACTCCCGTTACGGTGCTGTACGCGCTGGTTGGCGCTTTCGGCTTCTTTGCTCACCGCGCCGCTGATCGCCGCAGCTGGCGAGCGCTGATGGTCCTGTTCGTGGTAGCGTCCCTCGGCGTCGTCATTTATCTCAACCTGAAGGCGGGGCCGTCATTTGGCGCGGGAATACTCGCGCCCAACGCGCCGCACGAAGCACGCGAGCGCGACTACTTCTTTTTCTGGGCGTTCGTCTGCTGGGGATTGTGGGCGGGTTTCGGCGCCGTCGCACTGTCGCGGCGCCTCAGCGCACCGCTTGGGCTGATCGCGCTGGTGCTGCCGTTTGCGCCGGCGCTGCTCAATTGGGCAGCGGTCGATCGCCGCACCGATCCTGTCGAGGAACGGGCCAGAGCCGACGAGTCTGAAATGCTGGCGAGGGTGCCGCCGTCGGGCGTG
>DASXGU010000172.1:0-6185 GCA_036488915.1 Gemmatimonadaceae bacterium
ACCCAGCTGGATCGATCTTTCGCGCAGCGCCCATTCGACGATTCCCTTCTTGCCGATCTGCCGCCGGGCGTCGACCCGTGTGGCGAGCGGGGAGAATTTCACACCTTCGTCTCTTTCGGTCCCGGCTACGACGCGCCCGTCGAGTACAACGTCGGCGAGATCGTGCTTCGGGATCAGCGCTTCGCTTACGCCGATCTCCTTCCCCGGGAGCTGCCGGAAACGAAGTAGATTTCGGCATGCCCCGCATCGTGTCGTTCCTCCCTGCCGCCACCGAAATCACCTACGCGCTCGGCGCCGGAGCGGATCTGGTGGGACGCTCGCACGAATGCGACTATCCTCCCGAAGTGAGGGCGCTGCCGGTCGTCAGCCGGCCGGCACTGTCACTGGAGGGATTGTCGCAGAAAGAAATCGACAGCGCCGTCGCGACCCGACTCACCAGCGGTGAGAGTCTCTACCAGGTGGATGAGCGACTGCTCGACGAGCTGCATCCCGATCTCGTGCTCACCCAGGACCTGTGTCAGGTCTGCGCGCCTTCGGGCAACGAGCTCAGCCGCGCGCTGCGCGACATGTCGCGGCCGCCCGAAGTGCTGTGGCTGACGCCGCGCACCATCGCGGAAATCGAGCAGAACATTGTCGCCATCGGGGAAGCAACGAGCAGGCAGCAGGCAGCGGATCGGCTCGTCGCCGAGAATCGGCGCCGCATCCACGCAACAACTTCCGCCGTCGCCGGTACTCGGCGTCCGGTCGCCTTTCTGGAATGGACCGAGCCGCTTTTCTGCGGCGGACACTGGGTGCCGGAGATGGTCGGCGCCGCCGGTGGTGACGACCCCCTGGGCCAGCCGGGAGGCGACTCGAAGCGCATAACCTGGGATGACGTCGCCGCGTCGGAGCCCGAGGTGATGATCGTCGCGCCCTGCGGCTACGGATTGACCGAGGCGATCACAGTTGCGACACGGCTTCCCCGCACTCTCGACGCCGAAGTATACGCGGTCGATGCCAATGCCTACTTCGCGCGCCCGGGGCCGCGCGTGGCGGAAGGCGTCGAGCTTCTTGCGCACATTTTCCACCCCGAGCGATTCGAGTGGCCGCACCAGCACACTCCCTGGCAACGGATCAGATAGCGAGCGCGAGCTACCGCGCGCGCAGCACCATCACCGCGTCGTTGTTGCGGGCGACGACGATGAATCGACGGCCACCGGCACCGCGCAAAAGCCGCATATCCCTCACCTGTCCGTCGATCATGATGTTGCTTTGCGTCATGTCGACCGGTTTGAAGCGGCCTGTGCCATCGCCCTTGAGCATCAGCCCGTAGCTGGCATCGGCGCGCCCGAGGATCGGCGTCATCCCATACAGGTTTCCGCCGACGATCAGATCGGTTTTGCCGTCTACACCGAAAATACCGCTGGCCACGGCGTAGATCGGGGCAAATTGCGCCTCGGTTGGGAGTGCTCTGATGGCGAACGTGCCGTCGCCATTGTTGAAGGCCACGGCGCTGGCGAAGGTATCGGCTTCGCGCACCTGCGCGTCGCGGAGGTCTGCCGCCGGGAAAATGTCCTCGACGCGGCTGGCGCCGAATGCGCTATAGGTCGGAAACTTTGCCCGCAACGACGGGATCCGCTTCAGCAGCTCGTCACGCCCGAGGATCGGATAGCTCACGCCGTCCTGGAACGAAGTGAGAATCTGCTCGACGTTGCCGCCGCCGGTGTGCGAGAAGTCGTTGACGTAAAGCCGCACCGGCTCCTCGATCGATGCGTGCAGGTATGAGTTGAGGCCGAGGTTTCCGAGAACGAGGTCCTGACGCCCGGTACCGCGGAGATCGATGGCCGCGACGGTGTTCCACCAGCCGTTCGTGCCGGCCAGCCCCGCTTCTCTGGTTCGATCGACGAGCTTCCCGTTTTCCTGGTGAAAGACGCGCACCGGCATCCACTCGCCGACGACGACGAGGTCGAGCTTCCCGTCGTGGTCGTAGTCTATCCAGGTTGCACCCGTCACCATCCCCGCGTCGGCTAGCTGCGGAGCCTTTTGCCCGGTGACGTCGACCAGGTGCCCATTGCCGTCGTTCTCGAGCAGGTAACTCGTGGGAATCAGCCCGTAAGCACGCGGCACCGCCCTGCCACCGAGAAATACATCGGGCCGGCCATCGCCGTTGAAATCCCCGACAGTAACCGACGAGGCATTCAGGAAAATGTCGGGCAGGGCGCCGACGGCCCGGCTGAAGTTTCCGTGACCGTCGTTCATGTACAACCGCGGACGGAGTGCCTCCTGCTGACCCCAGAACTCATTGCCTCCGCCCGCCACCAGCAGATCGGGAAAGCCGTCGCCGTTGACGTCCAGAAACGCGGCGCCGGTATCCTCGGGGAGACTGTCGGCCGCAAATGCGGGCTGGGGACTGTCCTTGAAGGTTCCGTCGGGCTGTTGGATGTAAAGCTTCCCCGCCTGCCACTTTCCGCCCCCGACGTAAAAGTCGTCGAGTCCGTCGCCGTTGACGTCGGCGACGGCCAGTCTCGGCCCCTCGGTCGACAGCAGGTGTGGGATGAAGGGCTCGCGATTGTAGTCGAAGAACGCGTCTTCACGATGCCTGAAGGTGACGCCGCTACCGGCGGTGACGTCGGTGAAAAGCGGCGCCGGAACGACGCGATTGTACGTGTAGGTCTGGGTGGCGTCGGCCTGCGACAGGGTCAGGATGCGGTCGCCAGCGACATTGGTCAGCGTCTGCGAGCGTCGATTGGGCCAGATCACCGTCAACGTGTCGACCTTCGGATTGGCGCCGAGTCCGAAATGCAATCGTGGATCGACGGAAGACAGAAAGCCGCGCGTCGGCATCTGCTCCAGCGTCTGTTTCGCCCCGGCCTGACTGATCTCCACCCGCGCGCCGATGCCGGCGGTGTTCTTGCCTGAGCCGCGCAGCTGCAGCGTCAGGTAGTGCGAGCCGTTCACCGTACGCGCGTTGTTCCGATAGATGGACGCCGGCGCGCCGATATTGTTGACCACCAGGTCGAGATTGCCGCTGTTGTTCAGATCGACGTAAGCCGCGCCGTTGGAAAAGCCGGGCTGCCCCAGTCCCCATTGCTGGGCGACGTTGGTAAACCGCAGATCGCCATCGTTGCGGAACGCGTAGTTCGCCAGCGGCACGTGAGGCATTTTCTGCAAGAGGGCGAGGTTTGCCTTGCTGATGGTGTCGTGAAGCGACGCCTGGACCGCTTCGTTTCCGACATAAGTGATGTAGTCCATGTCGTTGGGCCGCCGATAGACGCCGTTCGTCACGAACAGATCTTTTCTTCCGTCGTTGTCGAGGTCGGCGAATAGCGGAGCCCAGCTCCAGTCGGTGGCCGCGACGCCGGCGAGAAATCCGATCTCACTGAAGCGGCCGCGCCCGCGATTGAGCTGGAGCGCGTTGCGCGCGTACTGGGGCTCGTATCCGGCCGCCACGCGCATGTTGAACAGCTCGAACGACTCCACCGTCGCGGTCGTCTTTAGGATGTCTTCGCGGGCCGGGAGCATGTCCAGCGAGATAATGTCGGTCCGGCCATCGTTGTCGAAATCCGCGGCGTCGACACCCATGGAGAATCTGCTGGTGTGCCCGGTCGCTTTGGCGATCGACTCCGTGAAGGTGCCGTTGCAGTTGTTGAGGTACAGGTAATCGTTGCCCTGAAAGTCGTTGGCAACGTAGAGGTCGGGACAGCCATCGCCGTTGAAGTCGCTGGCGACGACACCCAAGCCATAGCCATCCGCTCCATCGTGGATTCCCGCGGCAGCGGTGACATCGGTGAAATGGCCGCCATCGTTGCGAAAGAGGCGATCGCCAGTTCCGGGGATCGCCGGCTGCTGCTGGCCGATCCCCTCGATGCCCCGCTGGGCGTGCACCGAGTGGTCCAGCAGGTACATGTCCAGATCGCCGTCTCCGTCGTAATCGAAGAAAAGTGCCTGGGTGGAGAATCCGCTGTGCTCGAGGCCGTACTCCTTCGTTCGATCGGTGAAAGTCCCGTCGCCGTTGTTGATGTACAGGACGTTGCGGCCGTGCATTCCCAGGTAGTCGACGCCGGAAACGTAAATGTCGATCTTGCCGTCGCCGTTGACGTCAGCCATGGTGACGCCGGTTTTCCAGCCGATCGAGTCGGCGACTCCGGCGCGATCCGTGATATCCTCGAACTGATAGTTGCCCTTGTTTCGATAGAGCTTGTTGGGGCCGACGTTGGATGTGAAATACAGATCCATGAGGCCATCACCGTCGACGTCGCCGACGGCGACGCCGCCGCCGTCGTAGTAGTACAGGTAGTTGAGGATGTTGAAGTCGGCGCGCTCGGGGAGGTTGTTGGCGAAAGTGATCCCGGTCCGTTCTGGCCCGAGCAGCTCGAACAACGGCTGCACCCGCTCGGCGCGCTCGCAACCCGCCAGCGCGACTGCGGCGAGCATGGCGCATCGCCGAAATGTTCGGGCACTGCGCAGATTCGTGATCAGTCCAGCACCGCGCCGACGGTGAGCGTCATCGTAGGTTCGGTGAACGGCATTCCCGTTGTCGAGTGTTGCGCGTACATCTTCACCTCGTCTGCATTCAGGAAGCGTCAAAGCACCCCAGTCTCGAACCGCATTGGCTTAGCCGACACCATAAACACAAGAAACCTGATAGCGGGCATACCTAATGCACCTATCTTGATCACTGCTCTCCTGGCCTTGTGCCAACGTCACATGACGTCATCAACACCGCGCCTGGTATTCTGCGCTTTTTCTTTTGGGCTAACCTACGGTTGCGCCTCCGGAACGCCCATCCCCCCCGCTGATTTCGCTCCAAATTCGTATCCCGCAAAGGCCTCTGCCTCGCCCGGCACGACAGTGAGCGCCGACGACCTCGAGCGTGCTGGCGGCGAGCCGATCGAGAGAACCCTCGAGGCAAAGGTGCCGGGAATCACCGTCAGCCACACCCCTGATGGCAGCATCGCGATTCGCATCCGCGGCTCGACTTCGATAAACGGGAATCTCGAGCCTCTGTACGTGATCGACGGGATGGCGATCCAGCCCGGCCCGGGTGGCGCGCTCAACGGAATCAATCCGCACGACATTGCGTCGATCGAAGTCCTCAAGGATGCCGCCAGTCTCTCGTTCTACGGGATGCGCGCCGCTAACGGTGTGATCGTCATCACGACAAAGCACACCAACTAGCGCGTCGCTGCTTTCCCGGCCTGGAATATCAGCGGCCGGTCGTTGTTGCGCGATACGATGTAGATGTCGCCGCTGCGCGTGCGCACCCGCGCGATGTCACGCGCCTGACCCGGCACCATGAATCCGCTGTCCAGCTCGCGCAGGGGCGTGAAGTGTCCCTTGCCGTCGCCGCGCAGGTAGACGCCGTAGCCCGCCATCAGCGAGCCGATCGCCGGCTGCACGCCGTCGAAGTTTCCAGCCATCAGTAGATCGGTCTTGCCGTCTCCGTCCAAGTCGCCGGCGGCGATGCCATATACCGGCGACACCTGGGCAGCCGCCGGCAATGGCACCAGGGTGAAGCTGCCATCGCCGTTGTTGCGCACCAGCGACGTTGCAAAGGTGTAGGCGTTGCGCACGACAGCGTCGGCCAGCTCCTTCGCCGGGAAAACGTCGGCCAGCGTCTGGGTGGCGTAGGACTTATACGTCGGATATCGAGTCGCCAGCGACGGTATCGATCGCAGCAGATCGTCGCGGAGCGCCAATGGATACACCTTGCCGCCGTTGTAGTAGGAGATGATCTGCTGCACGAACCCGCTGCCCGCGAAGTCCTTGACGTACATCGTCACCGGCTCGGCCGGCGTTGCGCGGAGTCGTGAGTTCAGGCCCAGGTTGCCGACGATGAAATCGACGCGGCCGTTGCCGGCGAAATCGCCGGCCACGATGCGGTTCCACCAGCCGTTGCTCTTCTCGAGCCCGGGCACGTTCATCTTCTCGAGTCTGCCCCTGCCCGCGTTGTGGAAGATGGTGATCGGCATCCATTCACCGACGACGATGAGGTCGGGCCGGCCATCGCCGTCGATGTCCTTCCAGAGGGCGTCCGTCACCATCCCCACGTGCGACAGACCCGGCGCCACGGCGTCCCTGACGTCGGTGAAATGGCCATGGCCGTCGTTTCGGAGCAGCACGCTCCGCGGATCCAGGCCGTAGCGTCCGGGAACGCTCCTGCCACCCACGAAAAGATCTATCGCGCCGTCGCCGTCGTAGTCCGC
>DASXGU010000182.1:0-15669 GCA_036488915.1 Gemmatimonadaceae bacterium
GGGCTAGGCGACTGTCGACCGTCGTATGACCAACCGGCGGTTCTCGAAAATCTTGACCAGCACGACCCCGGTAATGAACCCGCCCAAGTGGGCCCAGACCGCCACGCCGCCGGTCAGATCGGCTCCGTTCTTGAGGTCGGGGAGCGCCGCAATGACCTGCCAGAAAAACCACCAGATGAGAACCAGCCACGCGGGGATCGGAATCACCTTGAAGAAGATGATGAAGAAGAAAAGCATCCTGACCCGCACCTTGGGATAGAGCACGAGATACGCCCCGAGAATGCCCGAAATGGCGCCCGATGCCCCGACGGTGGGCAGGGGCGAAGCCGGCTGCGCGAGGATGTGCGCGGCGGCGGCGGCGAGTCCGCATACCAGGTAGAAGACCAGGAAACGGAAGTGGCCGAGGCTGTCTTCGATGTTGTTGCCGAAAACCCAGAAGAAAAGAGCGTTCCCGAGAATGTGGCCCCAGCCCCCGTGGAGGAACATCGAGATGACGGGCGTGAGAATGTTGATGGGATCATTGTCGACCGCGCAGACCATTCCCCGTCCGAGCGGGACCGCCTCGCCGATCGGCGCCAAATGGGTGATCTCGCCCGGCACCATTCCCAGATTGCACACGCTCGCCGCCAGAGCCTGCTGGTCGAAGCCGGCACCCTGGACGAAGATCCAGGTCGCAAACATCGCGATCAGGATCGCATAGGTCATCCAGGGAGTACGGGTTGTCGGCAGCTCGTCGCCGAGTGGGATCACTCGCTCAGTCTCTCCTCATACGCCGGTAGGGCAGCAACGAACCGGAGGTGAAGGACCCCCGGGGATAGGGCCTGTTCGCGCCCCGCCAAGATGGCAATCGCCCCCAAACCGGGCAAGTTGACTGGCTCAACAAGGGACAAACCTAGCGAAATGCGCCGTTATGGCAGAGAAAAGCGGCCCCGTGCTTGCCTCTGGGAGGGTACTCGGAATCAGAATTCAAAGTTCAGGCAATACCAGACGGTGCAGGCCACAACGGCCTTGAGCCAGGAGAAATAAGCGATGGCAGATAAGGTAATCGGAATCGACCTCGGCACTACCAACTCGGTGGTGGCAGTTATGGAAGGCGGAGACCCAGTGGTCATCCCCAACGCCGAGGGCGGGCGGACGACCCCCTCGGTCGTGGGCTTCACAAAGGACGGCGAGCGGCTGGTCGGACAGATCGCCAAGCGTCAGGCGGTTACGAACCCCCAGAATACGGTCTTCTCCATCAAGCGCTTCATGGGGCGGAAGCTTTCTGAAGTAGCCGAAGAGACCAAGCGCGTCCCCTACAAGGTCGTCGCCGGATCCAACGACGTGGCAATGGTCGAAGTCCAGGGCAAGCGCTATTCGCCCCCCGAGATCTCGGCAATGATCCTCCAGAAGATGAAGCAGACCGCGGAAGACTACCTCGGGTACAAGGTCGAGAAGGCGGTCATCACTGTTCCTGCCTACTTCAACGACTCGCAGCGCCAGGCGACAAAGGACGCCGGCAAAATCGCGGGCCTCGACGTGCTGCGCATCATCAACGAGCCGACCGCGGCCGCGTTGGCCTACGGGCTCGACAAGAAGAAGGACGAGAAAGTCGCCGTGTTCGACCTTGGTGGCGGCACGTACGACATCTCGGTCCTCGAGCTGTACGACGTCGAGGGCTCGCGCCAGTTCGAGGTCAAGTCGACGAATGGCGATACGCACCTCGGCGGCGACGACTTCGATCAGCGCGTCATCGACTGGCTGGTCAGCGAGTTCAAGCGCGACCAGGCGATCGATCTCTCCAAGGATCCGATGGCGCTCCAGCGCCTCAAGGAAGCGGGCGAGAAGGCAAAGATGGAGCTGTCCACTACGCAGTCGACGGACATCAATCTCCCTTTCATCACCGCCGATCAGAGCGGCCCCAAGCATCTCAACTATACGCTCACCAGAGCGAAGTTCGAGCAGCTGGTGGACGATCTGATCCAGCGCACGATTCCTCCGATGGAGCAGGCGCTGAAAGACGCCGGCATCAAGCCCAACGAGATCGATGAGGTGCTTCTCGTCGGCGGATCGACACGCATTCCGAAGATCCAGGAGATCGTCAAGAAGTTCTTCGGGAAGGATCCCAACAAGGGCGTGAACCCCGACGAAGTCGTGGCCATCGGCGCCGCGGTCCAGGGCGCGGTACTCACCGGCGAGCAGAAGGACGTTCTGCTGCTCGACGTCACCCCGCTGTCGCTGGGCATTGAGACGCTTGGCGGAGTCACCACCGTGCTCATCCCGCGCAACACGACCATTCCGACGAAGAAGAGCGAGACCTTTTCGACGGCGGATGACAACCAGACGACCGTCGAGATCCACGTGCTGCAGGGCGAGCGAGAGCTGGCGACCTACAACAAGACCATCGGCAAATTCCAGCTCACCGGAATTCCGCCCGCACCGCGCGGCATGCCGCAGGTCGAGGTGACGTTCGACATCGACGCCAACGGCATTCTGCACGTGACGGCGAAGGACAAGGCCACGGGCAAGGAGCAGAAGATCCGCATCGAGGCATCGAGCGGGCTCTCCGACGCGGAGATCGATCGCATGGTCAAGGACGCTGAGAAGAACGCGGCCGAGGACAAGAAGCAGCGCGAGGCGATCGACGCCCGGAACCGTCTCGACTCGATGACGTATGAAGTCGAGAAGAACGTGAAGGAGTGGGGCGACAAGGTCTCACCCGACACCAAAGCGAAGATCGACGCGTCGATCGAGCGTGCTCGGAAGGCGCTCCGCGGCGACGACATGAACGAGATCCGCGCGGCGCAGGAAGAGCTGACCAAGGTCTTCAGCGAAGCTGGTCAGGCGTTCTACCAGCAGCAGGGCCAACCCGGCGCACAGCCGGAGCCTGGCCAGCCTGCCGGAGCCACGGCGGGCACCGATGGTGGTGCCAAGCCGGCCGACGACGTGGTCGAAGCAGACTACGAGATTGTGGACGACAAGAAGTAATTGATCCCTGAGAAAAAAGGCCCGCCCGGCATCGCCGGGCGGGCCTTTTTCGTCTGTAGCATGTCCTACCTTCCGACGCTCCAGTCCGCGAGGCCCGCCCACCACGCATCAGGCCGAATCCCGACCGTGTGTATTCGCGGCGAAACCCCCTGCACGCTTCTCAGCTCATAAATCCACATCGCGGGCGCGTCCTCGGTCAATATTCGATACGCCTTCCGATAGAGCGCCACGCTCCTGGCCGGCTCCATCTCTCGCACCGCGCTGTCGATCACCGCGTCGAATGCAGGGCTGCGATACGATGTCGCGTTGTAGCCGCCCTTCTTGATCTCTGAGCTGGCCCATTCCTCGCGCACCGACGATGGTGTGGGATCGATGTGCCAGGCATTTAGCAGAGCGTCGAATTTCCGCTCGTCCATCCGCTGGCCGAAAGTGTTCAGCTCCAGCTGATCGATGCCCACCCGCGCCCCGGCTTTGCGCCACTGCTCCTGCAGGAGCACGGCGATGCTCTTTCGTATCGGGCTGGAGCTCGGCACCATCAGCGAAAATGCGAGCGGCGTCTTTCCCCGAGCGCGATAGCCGTCGGGGCCGCGCTTCCACCCGAGCGAGTCGAACAGCCGCGCGGCGCCCTGCGGGTCGTAGGGAAGCCCGATGGTCGTGTCGCTCGTCGGCAGAATCCGGGTGGCCGGGCCGTGGGCGACGAGGCCGAGCGTATCGAAGACATTGCGCACGATCGCGGCGCGATCGACTGCCGTGACCAGCGCCCTCCGCGTCTCGCGATCGCCCGTCACCGGATTCGGTCCCGTATTGCCGGCGTTGCGCAGATTGAACGCGACGTAGCCATAGTCGAGGCTGCCCGGCGAGACCATCAGCGTTTTGCCTTTTGCCTTCGCCTGCGCGACGAGATCGGGCTTCACGACGTCGAGAAAATCGGCGTCGCCGTTCAGGAATCTCAGCGCAGCAGCCGGGTAGTCGGCCGATATGAGCCAGATCGCGCGGTCGGGCATGGGGCGGCCGCGATAGTTGCCGGTGTCGGCAACCAGGACGATTCTCGACGCCTTCTCCCAGGAGCCGAACTTGAATCGGCCGCTCCCCACCGGCGCCCGGGCAAAGGTGCTTTGCTGCAGCGAAGCCGCCGGTGTCGGGCGCAGCAGATGCGCCGGCAGGATCGCCACCGGACTGGCAGCCTTGAAGAACGCGTCGGGCGAGCGCTGATGGAACCACACGACTGCGGTGAGGGAATCCGGAGTCGTCACCGAATCGACGTTGTCGAGATTGGACGACAGCGGAGAAGCCAGTGACGTGTCCTTCACCAGCTGGAAGGTGTAACGAATATCGTCCGCTCTTACCGGAACGCCGTCGTGCCACTTCGCCCGGGGATTGATGTGGAACGCCACCGACAGCGAATCCTTCGACCACTGCCAGCGGTCAGCCAGACGCGGCGTGAAGCCGGCATCGCCGACGGTGTTCAACGCCGGACCGATGTCGGCGAGATTATCGAACACCTGATCGACGACCTGACGGCCCTGCAGCGTCTGCGTCAGGGGCGGGAAGAGAACGTCGGCATCCGCCGCCGATGAAATCACGATGGTTCCACCGGCGCGCTTGTCCGAGCACGCGCCGAGAACGAGTACCGCCAGCAGCGTGAACGAAGCGGTGCGTGCAGCTCGCGTCATGAAGTGATTCCGAGAGAGAATGCGGCAAGGCCTTGCGGCGTGGAGTGCTCGGGCACGTTGGTTCGCGCCCACTCGAGAAACGTTTCCAGCAGCACGGGATCGAACTGACCGGGGGAGTCGCGCATCACCTGCGCGGCGCGCGCGTGTGACAGGCTGTCACGGTACGATCGCGCGGTGGTCAGCGCATCGTATACGTCGGCTACGCACAGAATGCGCGCGGCAAACGGGATCTCCTCGCCGCGGAGACCGTCCGGGTAGCCCTGACCGTCCCACCGCTCGTGGTGATTGCGAATGATCGCGCGCACGTCACCCGGGAAGTCGATGTCGGCGACGAGCTCGAGCCCGGCCTCCGGATGGCGCTTCATGATTGCCCACTCTTCGTCGCTGAGATCGCCGGCCTTGTTGAGGACCTCCGTGGGCACGATGATCTTGCCGATGTCGTGCAGAAGCGCGCCGAGCCTGAACCAGAACAGCGACCGCGAATCCATCCCCGTGCTGTCGGCCAGCACACACCCGAAGAAGGCTACTCGCTGGCAGTGCCCCTGGGTGTAGTGATCCTTGCTCTCGATCGAATCGCCCCAGTGATGCGCCATCTCCAGAAATCGCGCCTCGAGCGCCGAGTTCCGCTTCTCCACTTGAGCGACCCGATGCTGGGCTTTGAGACGGCTGTAGAGCGCGTGCGACTGATTGAGGTTCGCCAGCATGTCGCGGTGTCGCTGCTGCGTCCAATAGAGCTCCGCCAGCTGTTCGGTCACGTCGGCACGGAGCAGCAGGTCTTCCGATTCCTCGGCGCACTCGTGGGCGCGGCCCAGGTATTCAGCGGCCTTCACATAGTCGCCTCGCTCCCGCGCGATTACTCCGACGTGCCGAAAAACTTCTCCGCGCCATGATGGTGCGATCTCTCCACTGAGAGCAAGCAAGGCCTCCGCCCGTTCCATTGCCTCGTCGAATCGCTCGGTGGCGATGCAGAGCTGCACCTGGTTGAGGGCGACGTTCAGCTTGTTGGTCTCATCGCGCTCTTCCCCAAACGTGCGCTCGGCTTCCGTGTACGCTGCTTCGGCGCGATCCAGCTCGCCCAGATCGCTATACGCGAGACCGATGTTGTTGAGAACCTGCGCCGCCTGATCTCGCATTCCGAGCGCGCGGTAGCCGTCGAGGCTGAGGTGGAAGGCTTCGAGAGCGCGCGGCAGATCGCCGCGAATGCTCGCCACGGTGCCGAGATTCTGGTCGATCATCGCCAGCGCTTCGCCGTCGCCGATCGACTGTGCGGTCATTCGCGCTTCGGTGTACATCGACTCGGCGCGATCGAGGTCGCCGCCGGTCTGGTGCACGATGGCGACGACATTGAGCGCCTGCGCCAATGCTGACGGAGATGCAGCCTGGGTTGCCGCCGCTACCGCTGCCTCGAGGACGTCGATCGCCGCTCCCCTGTTTCCCTGCTCCAGATAAACCCGTCCCAGCCACCGCAGCGCCGCCAGGCGGCTCTGGTCGTCGGCAAACGGATTGCGGACCAGCGCCTCGTATCGAAGAGCGGCGACGCTCCAGCGGCCTTCGCGCTCCGCGAGCTTCGCCTCATCTATGAGAACCTGCACTGCACCCGGTTCCACCTCGTCAGAGCGAGAAGTGGAACGATCCGTCATGAGGATGCGAGGATTGTGCGGCGGGTCGATCCCTCGTCGCGGAGTTTTCGGGTCAGAGTAGGCCTCGAGATTCCAAGAATTCGCGCTGCCGCGCTCAGATTGCCACCCGTGAGCCCAATGGTAGTATGAATCGCTTCCTCGATGATCGCCTGGAGCGATTTCCCTTCCGGCGGTATTCGGATCACTCCGCCCGCTGGAGTCTCGACCAGGGGCACATACGACCGCCGCTGCAATGAGAGATGGTGGGGCTGGATGACGTCGCCGTTGCAAACGACAACCGCGCGCTCGATCACGTTCTTCAGCTCGCGAATGTTCCCCGGCCAGCGGTGCCGCTCCAGCGCGCTCACTGAATCCTGGGCGAGTCGCAGGTTGGCTCGCTCCTCACTGTCGGCGTGGCGCTTCACGAAGTAGTGGGCGAGGATCGGAATGTCGCCATCCCGCTCGCGTAGCGCCGGCAGCTCGATCCGCGCCACGTTCAACCGGTAGAACAGGTCGGCGCGAAAGCGGTTTTCGGCGACTGCCGCTTCCAGCGACGAGTTGGTGCCGGCAACGATGCGGGCGTCGAGTCCGCGCTCCTCGGATCCGCCGAGCCGGCGAAAACGCCGATCCTCCACGACTCGCAGAAGTTTCGCCTGCAGCTTGAGCGGCAGCTCCGCCACTTCGTCGAGAAAGACGGTGCCGGATCCAGCCACTTCGAAGAGACCGCGCTTGAGAGCGCGGGCGTCGGTGAACGCTCCTGGCTCGTGACCGAACAGCTCGCTCTCGAGAAGCGTCTCGGGAATTGCCGCGCAGTTTATCGCGACGAAGGGCTCGGCTGCCCGCGCGCTCGCGGCGTGGATGCCGCGGGCGAACAGCTCCTTCCCCGTCCCCGTCTCACCGACGATCAGAACGGTCATGCTGCGGCTGGCCGCTATCTGGGTCGCCAGGGCTATGACATCACGGATGGCGGGACTCTCGCCGATTACATGCGAGCCCCACCCATCGTTCGACGACTGCTGCGATCGGGCTGAGATGGCTACACCGTTCCCTTGTCGCGCGGACAGAAAGGCAGCCCACGCGCGGAAGTGTGAATTAACCGTGCGTATGAGGCCTCGAGTGGCTTCGAGGCTTACCTAGCAGACGAGGAAACGGGGAGCCAAGTCACCCCTGGGGGCGGCCCCGTAGTCTCGGGAGCTGTCTTGCAGCCCGGGGGCGGGGGTTTATGCGGGGAGGGACGCCAACAACGCGTTAATTTCGGCGGCCTCGTGTTGGGCGCCGACGTCCTCGAAAGACTCCGCGGCTTCCCGCCAGGCAAGCCGGGCGTCAGCGGCATTGCCCAGCGCCCGTGAAGTCTGCCCGAACTCCCTCAACATCTCGGCCTGGAGCAGCCGGTCTTCGATGCCTTCCGCCTCGAAGATGCCGATCCTGAGCGTCGCGATGCTTTCGTCCAGCGCTCCTCGCTCGCGCTCGATGCGCGCGCGGCACTTGAGCGCTTCCGCGATTGTGAGCTGATCGCCGCGCGCCCGCGCTTCTTCGAGCGAAGCGGCGCACGCACGCTCGGCGACGTCGAGCTTGCCGACAGTCACCCAGACCAGCGCGAGGTTGAGGGTCAGAACGCTCTGGACCAGAGAATCCCCGCGCGCACGCGCGAGTGCCAGACCGCGCTCGAAAGTTTCGATCGCCCGCTGATAATGACCCAGCTTGGTGTAGAGCATTCCGAGGTTGTTGAGCACCCACGAGATGGCTTCATCGTCGTGCGCCCGCTCGAAAGCGCCAAGACTGTTGGAGTACCGCGCTTCGGCGGCGACGAACTTGCCGCGCATGTTGAGAAGCACACCCCGATTCTGCTCGATCATCCCGAGCAGGCGGATGTCGCCGGCGCGGCCGGCAAATTCAGCGGCCCGGACGTAGAGCTCCTCGCTTTCCGTGAGCTTGCCCCGTCGCTGCGCGATGATTGCCAGGCAATTGAAGCCGTGCGCTTTGCAGCTTACGGACTGACACTTCTCCGCGTGGATCAGGCTTTGGGTGTAGCAACGGTATGCGGCCTCTGTCTCACCCTGCTCGCGGTGGACGGTGCCCTTCCAGCGAAGGACATCCGCGAGCATCGCAAGATCCTGCTCGCGCTCGAGTGCCTCTATCGCATCGTCGTACAGCACGAGCGCCTTGGGGATGTCCCCGCGGCGCTCGGCTTCGCGAGCGAGATCGACGAGCCTCTGCGTACCTCCGGATTCAGCCTGCATCAACGCATTGCCAGACCGTCGATTCGAGCATCCACTATCCCTCGCTGTTGTTCACAACAGACCGCTCAGACTATTTGCCGTTTTCCCCACAATCAACGCACACCCAGACACCGGAGATAAGAATGTAGCGCGAAAAAGCGGCGTTGACCGGAGCGGCCGGCGCCGTCTGAATATCGGATTTTGCTGCGCTTGGACTGGTCGGAAGAGCGGTATCGCCACAGGCCACGAGGGCTGAAGTGCCCAGGCCAAGAGCTAAGTACCGAAACACGCGGTGACGTAACATAGTGCACCACCTCGGTAAGAGACTTATGCCTTTCCAAGCTCATCAGTGGCATAGGCCATGCCTCTTTCCAAGTCGTTGGTACACATATAGATAGAGATTTCAAGCATTCTTGCTGACTCATTTTGGAATAACGTTCCTTTACGAGTCAACAAACTTTTGATTGGGGGTCTTGCCTAGGCTCAGGCAACTGCGCTGGACGCAAAAATCGCCATTCTTTGGGGCGTCGGCCGCCCCGGAATGTCAGCCGTTTCCGCCCAGGTCAGGAAAGTCTCCAGCAGTCCGGGGTCGAACTGGCCCTCGGACGATCGCATGATTTCGGCGGCGCGAGCGTGCGTAAGCCCGGGCCGATATGATCGGGTCGTTGTCAGCGCGTCGTAGACGTCGGCAACGCAGAGAATGCGCGCCGCGAATGGGATGTCTTCCCCTTTCAAGCCGTCGGGATAGCCCTTGCCGTCCCAACGCTCGTGGTGGTTGCGAATGATGGCGCCAATGTCGCCGGGGAAATCAATGTCTGCTACCAGCTCCAGGCCTGCCTCGGGATGGCGCTTCATGATCTTCCATTCCTCGTCGGTCAGCTTACCCGGTTTGTTGAGAACCTCGGTCGGCACGATGATCTTCCCGATGTCGTGCAGCAGCGCCCCAATGCGGAACCAGAAGAGCGATCGTGAATTGAATCCGGCGCTCTCGGCCAAAACGCAAGCGAAGAACGCCACGCGCTCACAATGGCCCTGCGTGTATCGATCCTTGCTTTCGATAGAGCTGCCCCACTGCCTGGCCATCTCGAGAAACCGCGACTCGAGCGCGTTGTTGCGCTTGTCGACCTGCGCCACGCGGTGCTGGGCCTTGAGCTGCGAGTACAGCGAATGCGAGTCGTTGAGGCACTGCAGCATGTCCCGGTGGCGCTTCTGGGCCCAATAGACTTCCGCGAGCTGCTCGGAGACGTCGGCGCGCAGCAGCAGATCACCGCTTTCGACCGCGTGATGTTCGGCCTTGAGAAGATTGCTGGACGCCTGGACGAGATCACCGCGCTCGCGTGCAATCACGCCCAAATGGCGAAACACTTCACCGCGCCACGGTGCCGACTCCTCGACGGCGGTGGCCAGCAGCCGCTCGCACTGAACGAGCGCTTCGTCGAACCGCCGTCCTGCGATATAGAGCTGCACCTTGTTGACCGCCAGATCGAGCTGCCGCGCGTGATCGCCTTCCTCCTCGAACGCGCGGGCTGCCTCGTCGTACGCCCTCTCCGCGTCGCTCAGCTCGCCGAGCTCCATGTAGGCGAGAGCGATGTTGTTCAGCACCTGTGCTTCGTGGTTCCTCATGCCGAGGGTCTGGTAGCCGAGGTGGCTCAGACGAAACGCCTCGAGCGCCGCGCGGAGATCGCCCCTGATCATGGCGACGGTGCCGAGGTTCTGGTCGATCATGGCGATTAGCGCCGCGTCCGCCGCGACTTCGGCTTTTTCGCGCGCTGCCTGGTAGATCGTGGCTGCCTGATCGAGATCTCCGCCGACCTGGTAGACGATTCCAACCACATTGAGCGCTTGCGCGACCGCGGGCGGCGATCCGACTATGTCGGCGGATGCGACAGCGGCTTCGAGGACGTCGAGCGCCGCTCCCCGGTTTCCCTGCTCCAGGTACGCCCGTCCGAGCCAGCGCAGCGCCGCCATTCGCGTGGTGGCGTGCGCGCCGGGGTCCCGCACCAGCTGCTCGTAGATCGCACAGGCCTCGGCCCAGCGCCCTTCGCGCTCGGCGTGCTTTGCGCGATCGATGCTCTCACGAATGGCGGAGGATTCGACCGCTTTTAGCTCTATTGTGGGCCTGGCGTTCGTCATGGCGGCTACAACGGTCCCGAAGAATGCTTCCGCTCCCCATTTCGATCGGGAGATTTCCCCTACGTAGGGAGACGAGGCACGGCTTTCAGGAGTCACCCGCCGCAATGGACGGGAGGGCGCGGGGGAATTCAGTCGAGCGCCTGGAGATTCGCCTGAACTTCCGCAACCTCCTGGACGGCCCCGATGCCCTGAAAGGTGTCAACCGCCTCCCTCCACGCCGAGCGGGCGGCGCCGGCGTTGCCGACCGCGCGCGAGATCTCGCCAAGCTCTCGAAGCATCTCGGCATGTAACAGCCTGTCCTCGCATCCTTCGGCCTCGAATAGCGCGATGCGAAGCGTCGCGATGCTCTTGTCGAGCGCCCCGCGCTGGCGCTCCACCGCCGCCCTCACCTTCAGCGCTCCGGCGGCGCTGAGGTGATCCCCGCGCCGCTGCGCCTGATCGAGCGCGGCATCGCAGAATTTGTCGGCGTTGTCGAGGCGGCCGAGTCCAAGCCAGGCCTCGGCCAGGTTGAGGGTGATGACGTTCTCGACGACCGCGTCGTGGCGATTGATGGCGATGGCGAGGCCGCGCTCCAGGTATCCGCGCGCTTCCTCGAAATTCCGCACCTTGATGTGAAGGATGCCGAGGTTGTTCAGCACCCACGAAGTGGGCTCGGCGTCGGCCGCCGTCTCGAACGCGCCGAGGCTATTCGAGTAGAACGCCGCGGCGTCGGCGAAATCTCCCCGCATGCTCGCCAGGACGCCCCGGTTTTGTTCGATCATTCCGAGGAGCCGCGCATCGCCCGCCTTGGTGGCCAGTCCGGATGCTTCGAAGTAAAGTCGCTCTGTTTCCTTGTGATCGCATCGTCGTTGCGCGATGGTCCCCAGGCAGTTGAGTGCGTGCGCTTGGGAGCGCTCCGACCCGGATGACACCGCCTTATCGAGACTCCGGGTGTAGCAGCGAAACGCTCCGTCCGTTTCGCCGCGCTCCCGGAGCAACGTGCCTTTCCATCGCAGTACATCGCAAAGCAGGGGGTCGGTGCTTTCGTCCGTGAACTGGCCCAGGGCGTCGTCGTAGAGACCGAGCGCCTTGGCTGACTCTTCGTTCTGCTCCGCCACCCGCGCCAGCTTCACCAGGAGGTGCGCACGCTCCAGATCATCGGATTCTCGCATGCGCCCCTCCGATTCAGGATTCATTCCACCGTGGGAAAAATACGGTACCTGCCCGCTCAGCCCGAGGCCAGCATGTAGCGGGAGAAGTGATTGAGCTGCCATGCCTCGATTTCGGCCTGGCCGCTGGAGCCCGACAAGATCGTGGTGGTCTCGACTTCGAGTGCCTTGAGGATTCCCCCCAGATCGAGGAGATCCGTGGAGAAATAGGCGCAGAAAGAATTCAGCGCCGCCGGCGTTCCATAGACGGCCGTGTTTTTCAGACGCTGCGTGACTATGACCGGCGCGCCGAACCGAAGACCGTGCGGCTGCATGTCGTAGGAGACGTAGCCGCTCGCATCGGAGGTGATGGTTATCGCGGTCGGGCTCGACAGCGCGCCGCGCGAGAAGGTGATCGTAAAATCAGAGCCAGGAATCTCGAGCGTCCCGCCGCTGTAACCGATGGTCCCCGAAACGGTGCGCACCTGGTTGGTGTGGGTGGGCGACCACTTGACCGCGGCGACAGGAATACCGTTGGGGTCAGAGCGGAAGCCGATGATCCTGAGGACGCCGCCGAGGAGATTCGTCACGGTGCCGACGAGGCCCGACAGCAGCCCATCCTGGGCCTGAGTCGGAGCGACCGGTCCGGTCGGCGCGTAATCGGAGCAGGACAGCGCGACGAAGGTGGCGAGCACGAGCGTGGCGGAGCGAACGAACCTGGAGCGCAGCATGGTTGGAGGCGGGTTTGGGTTGGGGTGCGGAGCTGGGGCGATTATTCGATCAGCCTGAAGCGAGCATGTAGCGCGAGAAGTGCCTGATGATCCATACCTGCGATTGTGGAACGAGCGGCGCGGTAGTGGAGAAGATCGTGGTGGACGGCTCGATCTCGAGCACGGGCACCTTCCCGCTCAGTGCAATACTGTCATCAGCGATGTAAGCGGCCTGGATCGGAGCGTTGAGGTTCAAGCTCTGTATCTGGGTCGTGCCAAGCTGCTGGGTGACAGTGACTCCCTTGAGGAACTGGGTGCCGGCCGGGTCCATCTTATAGGCCACGTATCTGGTGTCCGCGGTGATGGTGATGGTCAGCGGACTGGTCAGCGCACCGGCCGGAAAGACTACCGTCAATCCCGTCTGGGCGATCGAGATGGTCCCGCCGGAAGCTCCAATAGTCTTCGTGACCGACACCGCCTGGTCGAGGCTCTGCTTCCACCAGAGTGCCTGCAACTGGAGGTTCGTGCTCTGAGCCGAGTCGAGCACCGCGACGCCGTGGTGCAAGCTTCGGTCGATAGAAGCAGTACCATTTGGGCTGGCTGGACCCGTCAGGTCGGGGCTGGCGCAAGAGACGAGAACAACTGCCCCGAGCGCGGCCGCGAGCGAGCGGAAGAAGGCGGATCTCACCATTGGTGCGGGTTTGGGCTTGGGTGAAGAAAACGGACGTCCACCCTAAGGCAACGCCCATGCCGAGGCCCAAGTACTTGTCATCAAAGGACTTGCGTTTCTTCAGCTCCCAAGCTCATCAATAACGGTGCAACGTTTCTTTACACCCCTATCGTTTCGTTACAGGGATGCCGGGAGGCCGGGTTGGGCGACCTCAGCCGAAAAAAAAAGATAGAAATGTGCGGAGCATATTGGGCGCTTGGGGCGTATAAGGAATGTCGGGACAACTCTGCTCTCCACGCTTCAGGACGCTCGTCCCGAGTGGAGATGGTGGCGTGAAACCTGTAGCTCCCGAATCGTGTCTTACAGTTACACCCTTTAGCCGCATCATCTCATGTCAACAGGAACTCAGAAAGCCCGGCTCACGGTAGCCGCCATTACCGCTTTCGCAGGCGGATTGATCGTCGCATCCGGTTTGAACTGGACCAAGCTCGGATTCGCGCAGACTCGTCCCGCTCCGGCAGTAGTCCAGCCGATCGCCGAGGCCAGCAACGCATTCGTTGCGATCGCCAACAACGTCACTCCAGCTGTCGTCTCGATCGAAGTCGTGAGCACTCCGAAGACGAGCTCGACGCGAGGACGCGCCCAGGTTCCACAGGGCGTGCCTCCGGAGCTCGGAGATTTCTTCCGGCAGTTCGATGTCCCGCAGCAGTCGCGCCCGATGCGCGGCCAGGGCTCGGGCTTCATCGTCACGCCCAATGGCTACATCCTCACCAACAATCACGTCGTCACCAACTCCGATCGTGAGACGATCGCCGATCGCGTGACCGTGAAGATGCTCGACCATCGCGTGTTCACAGCCAAGGTGATCGGCCACGACCGCACCACCGACGTCGCCGTGATCAAGATCGAAGGCAACAACTTCCCGACCATTGCTCTCGGCAACGATGCCGCGTCGCGAATCGGCGAGTGGGTGCTGGCGATCGGCAATCCGCTCGGGCTCGAGAACACCGTCACGGCCGGCATCATCAGCGCCAAGGGCCGCAGCCTCGCCGAGCTGATGAACCCCGACAACACCAATCAGTACGCCATCAGCGATCTGATTCAGACGGACGCCGCCATCAACCCGGGCAACTCCGGCGGACCGCTGGTGAATGCGCGTGGTGAAGTCATCGGCATCAACAGCGCAATCGCCAGTCCGACCGGTTACAACGCCGGCTACGGCTTCGCGATCCCGATCACGCTCGCGAAGAGGGTGATGGACCAGCTCATCGCCAATGGGCGCGTCCGCGTTCCCGCGCTCGGAATTCAGATCGACGATGTGAGTCCTGAAGACGCGGCGGTGGCCGGCGTCAAGGACATTCGCGGTGTGCTCGTCCGCAACTTCCCGAGCGATGACACCCCGGCCAAGAAGGCGGGTCTGCAGCCCGGCGACGTCATCATCACGGCCGATGGTCAGCCAGTCGATCGCGTCAGCACGCTGCAGCGGATCGTCCGCAACCACAATCCTGGTGAAACCATCGAGCTCGAGGCGATGCGTTACGGCCAGCGCAAGACTTTCCGGGTGACGCTGATGGAAGCGAAGACCGATCCACAGGTCTCCGACGCGTCCGCGGCGGCGCCAGCGCCCGGCGGCGTCGAACATCCCGCTCTGGGGATCTCGGTTGCTCCGGTGAGTCCGGAGATGGCCGCTCAGGCCCGGATGCCGAGTCCGGTCCGTGGAGTGATGGTCACCGATGTGACGCCGGCAGGGCCATCTGATGAGAAGCTTTTCCGCAACGACGTCATTACTGGAATTCTGTATCCGGCACCGCAGCGGACAATCAATACGCCGGCGGATCTGCAGGCGGCATTGAGCAGGCTCAAGGATGGAGATTACGTCAGCTTGCGGGTTTACTCGCTCGCCGATTCGACGCACGCCCCGCGGATCGTCAACATTCAGATCGGCCGATAGCGTCGCAGCTAAGAAACACCTTGGAAAAAGCCCCTGCGAAAATCGCGGGGGCTTTTTCTATGGTGTACCGCAGTCTGCCCAGAGGAGAGCCATGGATGCGACGGATTTGCTATTTTCAGGCAATGCGGAAGTGGCGGAATTGGTAGACGCGCTGGACTTAGGATCCAGTGGAGCAATCCGTGGGGGTTCGAGTCCCCCCTTTCGCACTACTGCGCGCGATCGATCCGTGCGCTTCACCCGACGCCCGCGAGGCACGAATCCATGAAGAAAAAAAACGAGATCCCCGATTTTTCCAAGAAGAAGAAAGGGCCGCAGCAGCCGCAACACGGCGTTCCCGACGCCACCAACGTGCCGCAACCCCACGCTCCGGCGCCGCCGGTGCGCGCGGGGAAACCGCCCGCAACTTCAATGAAGTCGGGACGCCGCGGCTCCTAGGCTTCCGCTCAGCGGAGGTCCCAAAGAAAAAAAGCCCGACGTCTGCTCGACGTCGGGCTTTTTTTTCGCGTCCGGTCAGACCGCGGCTCCAATATTGATTCCCGACTCAGCGAGCTCGGTGAGGAGGTGATCCGTCCTCCCTTCTTCGTCGAGGGTTTGCTGCAG
>DASXGU010000241.1:0-12481 GCA_036488915.1 Gemmatimonadaceae bacterium
GCCATCTGATCTCCACTCGGCGGCTCGCCCCCCGGCTCGTCCTCGATCAGCTGGAGGCGGTCATACGTGAGCGGGAAAAATCGGACGTGTGGCCATAGCCCACCGACGCGCTCGGTGTCATGACCGAGGGGTTTTTCGGCCCTGGTCGGATCTATCGACAAGGCGGCGAGCGCCGCGCCCAGCTCCTGACGGTTGATGCCGCGAACGAACTTGACCGCCCCGACGTGATGGTTGTGGAGTCGCTGCGCGAGCTCCTTCAGAACGGGATTCAGAGGATCGGTTGCCACTCCCTCGATGATCAGCTGTCGGCGCGCCACGCCGATCGAGAGCGACTCGCGATCGCCGACGAAGAGCATCGCCAGACGATTGGCGACCCCATCTACGGCAACGTCGAGCAGCGGATGGCTCTGTGGGTAGATCGCGTGCTTGTTCAGCGTGATCGAGAGCTCCACCAGAAAATCAGCGAGCTCGCGCGACAGACTGCCCACCACCGGACGGCCGGGTGCGGACGGCGCCGAGGGAGGGGACAGAGGCGACGGAGGGGAAGGGGCTGCCGACGACGGATTGGTCATCGGCGGATTTTCAGTGTCACTCGGTTGGCGTACAAAGCAGTGTCGATGTTGCCCGGGTACGAGACTAATTTCTGACCATGTCGGCTGACACCTACTCGACGCGCTGGCGGGTGCTTGCGTTACTCGGATTTTCCGAATTGTTGGGGATGTCGCTCTGGTTCTCGGCCAGCGCGGTTACCCCGCAGCTGAGGGCGCTTTGGGGTCTGACGCCGGCGGAGGCCGGCTGGCTGACGACGATCGTCCAGCTCGGGTTCGTTGTGGGCACCGCGCTGGCGGCGCTGCTGAACCTGGCCGACCTGATTGCCGCCGGACGTTTGTTCAGCGTTTCCGCAACGTTGGGGGCGCTCGCCAACGCCGCGGTACTGGCTGCGCCCGGCTATCCATCGGCGCTCGGCTTCAGGTTTCTGACCGGCTTTTTCCTGGCCGGAGTCTATCCACCAGCAATGAAGATGATCGCCACCTGGTTTCGCGAAGAGCGTGGGCTGGCGATCGGTGTGATAGTCGGCGCGCTGACCGTCGGCAAGGCGACCCCCTATCTGGTGCGGGCGATTCCACATGTCGGTCTTCGTCCGGTGGTGCTGACGTCGAGCGTTGGCGCGCTGCTCGGCGCGCTGCTCGTGTCATTCGGCTATCGTGACGGGCCGTTCCCGTTCTCATCGCGCCCATTCTCCTGGCGGCACGTCGTGGATGTCGTCAGGGTGCGGGAGTGGCGGCTGGCTACCGGCAGCTATCTGGGGCACATGTTCGAGCTGTACGCGTTCTGGACGTGGATTCCGTATTTCCTGGGAGCGAGCGTCGCGGCTCGTTCTGGAATGTTTCGCGCTCCGCGTCTGATCTCGTTGCTCGCGTTCACGACCATCGCCATCGGAGGTGCGGGCTCGGTGTGGGGAGGACTCTTCGCAGATCGGCGCGGCCGTGCCCGGCTGGTGACCGTGTCGCTTTTCATGAGTGGGAGCTGCTGCCTCCTGAGCGGATTGCTGTTCGGCGGCCCGTTGTGGGTTCTGGGTGCCCTGGCGATGACCTGGGGGTTTTTCGTCATCGCCGACAGCGCCCAGTTCAGCACGCTGGTGACGGAATCGGTGCCGGCGCACACGGTCGGCACCGCGCTGACTATCCAGACGTCGCTCGGTTTCCTGCTGACGATGCTGCCCATGCAGCTGGTTCCTCTCGTCGCCCAACGAGTCGGCTGGCAATGGTCGTTCGCGTTTCTGGCGCTGGGACCGGTTGTGGGGATCGCCGCAATCCGTAGATTCGCGGCGTTGCGCGCGGACAACGTTCAGCGCGCCGGCTTGTCCCTCTCCACCTGAGCGACCCGGAGACGTCCATGAAAATGTATCACGAGTTCAAGGAGTTCCTGCTCAAGCAGAACGTCGTGGCGCTGGCGATTGCGGTAGTGGTCGGAACCGCGCTCAATGCGCTGGTAAAAGCGCTGGTGGACGATTTCATCATGCCGATCATCGTTGCGATCGGTCCTGGCGGAGACTGGCAGAAAGCAACGTGGGGCGTCGGGTCGGTCAAGTTCGGCGTCGGCGATTTTCTCTCCGCCACTATCAACTTCATCATCATCGGGTTCGTCGCCTGGCGGATCTCGAAGATTTTCATCAAGCCGGCGGCGGAAGCGCCGAAGCGGGTGTGCCCTTATTGCCGCTCGGACATCAATCCGGCCGCCACTCGCTGTCCGCATTGCACGAGTCAACTGGCCGCTGCCTAGCCGCCGCGGGTGAAGCTACCGCGCGTAGCCGAGGGCGGAGCGGACTTCAGCTGCCAGCGTCTCGCTGGTGAAGGGCTTCTGCAGGTACGGCGTCCGCGCGGCGGTTTCGGGATCTGAAAAGAGCTCCTCCTTCTGGTAGCCAGACATGAAGAGGACGCGCAGTCCCGGGCTCAGCTCGCGGAGTTCTTCCACCATTCCACGGCCGCCGAGGTTTGGCATCTCGACGTCGGTTAGGATGAGATCGATCTCACCGACGTGGCTGGCCGCGATGCGGAGCGCGATCGCGCCATCGGAAGCTTCCAGCACCCGGTATCCCCTCTGGGAGAGAACCCTCTTGGCCAGGCTCCGCACTGCTGCCTCGTCCTCGACGAGCAGAATCGTTTCAGCGACGCGCGGCGATTTCTCCGGCGGCGCCTCCGGCGAGCTGCGAGGAGTTCTCCTTTTCAGGCTCGCTTCCGCGACGCTCGCATCAAATGGCTCGAGTCTCGACGAAGCGAGAAGCTGGCGCGCCAGGATCGAAGCCCGCTTGGCCGCCGTCTGAATCTCGTCGAGCTCCTCGGCGCTGTCGGGGTTTCCCTGCGATGACTCGACCAGGAACTCCGTGTTGATCTGAATGACGGTCAGCAGGTTGTTCAGCTCGTGTGCGACGTGACCGGCGATTTTGTTCGCCTCCTCGAGGTCGCCGGAGCGGGCCGCGGAACCCCCGACGCGCTTGCTCGAAGCAGTGGTGCGCGTGCTTTTCTTCAGAAGCTGTCCTCCTCGCAGCGTACGATTCTGCAAGCTAACCGATTAATTCGGTGGACTCTCGGGCCGGCAGGGTGGAATTTAACAAACACATGACTGCAGCAAGCAGTATATTGGCGAACGATGGTGAACGGCCCTACGACCGCTGATTATCGCGAGATGATCGACTCGGCCCCCGAGGCGATCATCGTCTATACGCTGGAAAAATTTCTTTTCCTGAACCCGTTCGCCGCCGCGCGGCTCGGGTTCCGCGCCGACGAGCTGGTTGGACACCCCATCATGGACTTCGTCCACCCGACTTCGCTGCCGCTCGTTGCGCGCCGCCTCAGCGAGCTGGCGCGTGGCGACTTATCCGGAGGCCCGGTCGACGTCGGCTTCGTGTCGAAAGACGGCACCGTCATTCCAGCCGAAACGGTCTCGGTGCCGATCATGTTCTCCGGGCAGAAGGCATTCCTCGGATTCATCAGAGATGTCTCGAGGCGCAACGAGATGGAGCGCGCGCTTCGCGAAAGCGAAGAGCGGTTTGCCAACGCCTTCCGGCATTCGCCCCACGGAATGGCGTTCGTCGATATGGAGGGCCGGTGCACGAAGGTGAACAGGGCTTTGTGTGAGATGCTCGGCTACCAGGAAGACGAGTTTGTGGGAATGCGACTGATCGATGTCACCCACCCCGACGACATTGGAACCGACCTCGAGCAGCTTCGTCGCATGCGGAGCGGCGAGATCAACAGCTATCACCGTACCAAGCGATACAAGCGCAAGGACGGCCGGGTCATCTGGGTCTCTCTCTCCGTCTCGGCGGTGCACGGCGATGACGGTGCGCCCATCTACCAAATCGGGCAGGTCGAGGACATTACGCTGCGGCGGGCGATGGAAGAGGAGCGTGCGCACGCTGAGCGTCGGGCAGGTGTGGTCGAGACGACCATTGCCGTTGCCCACGAGATGAATAATGCGCTGACAGTGCTGATGCTCAACGCCGAGCTGGTGCAGAACGGCGCCACCGCGGAAGAGCTGCCGGAATTGGCATCTGAGATTCTCGGGGCGTCGACCAACATCGCCAACACGGTTCAGCGTCTGCGCCAGATCATCGATCCGCAATCGGTCGACTATCTTGGCGAGCGGAAGATGCTGGACCTTTCGGCCGAGTCAGGCAAGCAGCAAGAGAGCGAATAGCGCCGGGTCAGATTCCCGAGGGGAAGGTCTCCGGCGGCTCGATGTCGTGCCAGGACTCCAGCTCTTCGAGCGGTTCGAGGGCGCGGGTCTGATCGAAATGGAAGATGGCGTCGAACTGGCGCGGCATGTCGGCCAGGAAGTAGTGACTCACACGCTCGGTGTCGGGTCGATAGACGACGCCGATCGCGCGCTCCAATCGAGACTTGCTCATGAGGGTGCTTTGTCCCGCTGCGCGGCGGAGGTCGAGGAAAAAGCAGGGAAGGCCGGTCTCGTGAAAACCGAGCTCATAGCTGTTGGCCAGCGCCGGACGCACACGGCGCCTCAGGCCGGGATCATCCCAGTCGCGCGCGGCAGTGACAGTTCCGGCGTATGTAGTGAATCCGACGAGCACAGCGTCGTCGCCGTGTTGCTGCCGGATCAGCTGACCGACGTTGAGCTCGCCACGCTTCCCCATCTCGGTCGCCCGCGCGTCACCGAGGTGTGAATTGTGGGCCCAGACTACGAGTTTCGGCTCGCGACCGTGCCGAGTGTAGTGCGAGACCAGCGCCTCCACCGTCTCGGCCATGTGCGTATCCCGGAGATTCCACGAGGACTGCCGACCGCGGAACATCGACCTGTAATACTCCTCTGCGTTCCTGACCAGACGCGCGTTCTGCTCGGCGTCGAAGAAGTCGTCGCCGCCGGTGCGGCTCAGGTACTCAATGGCCTGCCGCTCCAGCTCCACGAGCTGGTTGACCGCCTCGTCCTCGCACGAGCGGCTCAAGTCGAAGCTGGCGGCATACCCGTAAGCCTGGCTGTCTTCCGCGAAATGCTCGAAGCAGGAGTAGCGGTAGCGCGCGCGCTTCGCGGCTTCGGGATCGACCTTCTCGAGGTACTCGATCACCGTTTTCATGGAATTGAACAGGCTGTAGAGATCGAGCCCGAAGAATCCCGCTTTGCTGCTGGAGGCGCGTGAGGAGTTCTCGTCGCGTAGCCACTCGACGAAGTCGAGGACGACGGTGTTCCGCCACATCCACGTTGGGAAACGCTGAAACCCCGACAGGGCGTCGTCGGCGTTCCGATCTTCGCCCTCGCCGCGAACGTAGCGGTTGACCCGGTAGGCGTCTGGCCAGTCGGCTTCCACGGCGACTGCGCTGAACCCTTTTTCGGTGATGAGCCGCTTGGTTATCTCGGCCCGGTGCTGGTAGAACTCGTGGGTCCCGTGCGATCCTTCCCCCAGGAGCACGAACCGGGCGTCGCCGATCCGGTCCAGAAGGGGCTGGTAGTCAGATTCCGTCCCCTGGAGGGTGTGTACTGCTTCGCGCAGATCGGCTCCCGGCATGCCCGTCGAAGTCGCAACGAATGAACCACTTAGGCGCCTGTACGGCGATCCGTCGGGCGGGCATAAATCTCGCTTTAAGGCAGAGCACCAGAATGACAACCAATGCCGTTATCCGGTCCAACGGGTCACTAGCGACCGGGACCGCCGGCCCGGATGGATCCGAGCCAGTAATTCCAGACACTGCCTTCCGCGACGCCATTCCCCGTCTGCCCCGCGGACAGGAAATCTTCACGCGCGCTTTCGCCGCGATCGCCTGGCTCTACGGATTGTACTGGATCGTGTGGCGCTGGGGTTTCTCGCTCAATCATCATGCGCTGGTTTTCTCGATCGTTCTCATCGTCGCCGAGACGTACGGGCTGATCAACTCGTTTTTCCTCATCGCCACGGTCTGGCGGCTGAAATACCGCGATCCGCCGCCGGCGCCCGCCGGACTCTCGGTGGACGTTTTCATAACCAACTACGACGAGCCTCTCGAGGTTCTCCGCCGCACGGCAATCGGGGCCCGGACGATCCGCTATCCGCATCGCACCTACATGCTCGACGATGGAAAGCGGGACGAAGTGAAGGCGATGGCCGAGGCGCTCGGGATCGGCTACATCCGCCGCGAGGGAAACGAGCACGCCAAAGCGGGGAATCTGAACCACGCCCTCGGAATCACCGACGGCAAATACATCCTGCAGCTCGACGCGGATCACGTCCCGCTGCCGAACATTCTCGACCGTCTGCTCGGCTACTTCAACGACCCTGACGTCGCGTTCGTGCAGTCTCCGCAGGATTTCTACAACACCGATTCGTTCACCCACGTCGTGAACGAAGAGGAGCGCAGCCTGTGGGAGGAGAACCGGATCTTTTTCTCACTGCTGCAGCCGGGCAAGGATTACTGGAACGCTGCTTTTTTCTGCGGCAGCTGCGGCGTTCTTCGTCGCACCGCGTTCGAGGAGATCGGCGGTTTTTCGACCAAGACCATCACCGAGGACATGGAGACGTCCATCGTCCTGCACGGCCGGGGCTGGAAATCCGTCTATCACGGGGAAACACTCGCTTATGGACTGGCGCCGTCGTCCGCGCTCGCGTATCACGTGCAGCGACTGCGCTGGGGCCAGGGCTCGATGCAGATCCTGCGCAAGCTCAACCCGCTGACGTATCCCGGGCTGACTGTGCCGCAGCGCGTGGCTTATCTCTCGTCGACCGCAACGTATCTGGACGGCATCCAGAAGCTGATCTTCTACCTGGCGCCTGTCGTGTTCTTCCTGACGGGCTGGCTGCCGGTGAACGTCACCAACGCGCAGCTGGTAACGCGACTGGTGCCGTACGTGCTGCTGACAGTGATCTCGTTCGAGCTGTTGTCGCGGGGCACCGGATGGATTCTCATCTCCGAGCGCTACAACATGGCGAAGTTCTGGACCTACATCCGCGCCTGCAGCGGATTTTTCGCCAAGAAACCGCTGAAGTTCAACGTCACGCCCAAGGGGACCGGTGACGCACCGTTCGAGACCTACGCTCCGCAGCTTGCTGTGGTCGTGCTCTCCATCGGGTCGGTTATCTGGGCGACGGTGGCCTACTACTACGGGTGGGTCGACTACCACGCGCCGGGCTGGACGTCGCTGGCGTTCTGGCTGAATGGATTCTGGATTGCCTGGAACGTCTATTTCGCCGGTTTCGTGGTGTTGCAGAGTCGGGCATCGCGACAGCAGCGGTTCGATCACCGCTTCATCGACACGTTCCCCATCACCCTGGCCGCGACGGACAAAGAGGGTCGGGACTTCCGCGATCTGCTGGGACTGACCCAGGATCTGAATCCCACGGGAATCGCATTTCGCGCCGCGTACGAGCTGCCCCCTGAATCACGGATCCGGGTCACCCTTCCGCTGGCGTCGGGCGATTATGAGGTGACCGGAGAAATCGTGCACGTCGAAAGGGGGTCTACCGGCGACAACACCATCTACACCCACGGCGTGCGGTTCGATGATCTCCCTATCGAGACGCGCGACGCCATCGAGCTGCACTGTACCCACCACTCGGTCCCGATGTGGCGCATGAAATACAGGCAGTCGGTGAATCTCGTCGGTCGTGCCGTCGAGATGCTGGCCAACATTCGGGGTGAGCGGCGTCATCAGGTGAAGCTGCCTGCGCGCGTCACTCTCGAGACCGACGATCCGGCGGGCCCCACCGAGACGCTGGCGCTGCTCGAGGACATGAGCCCGGGCGGAGCGCGGCTCTTGATGGAAATGCCCGTCGCACCCAACAGCATCGTCAACTTCGAGGTTCCGGGGACGACGTTTTCGGGGAAAGGGCGCGTGGTCTTCAACCGCATACTGGAGTCGCCGATGAAGACGCGCTTCATTGTCGGCATCGGGCGCGAAGCCCGCGAATCGAGACTGCGCGCCTGGACGCGCGAATGGCGCTCCCTCACCCTCGGCCCGGCCGATCAGAAGGCCCAGTAAACCGGACTGGCTCGTCAAAACGTGCGCCCGTACATTTGGCGTCAATGCCAAAGCCTGATGAGGCGCCGCTCGTAGGCAGAGCCGCCGAGCTGGACCTCCTCTCCAGTACGATCGACGCGGCGGCACAGGGATCGGGACGCTCCGTCTTCATTTTTGGAGAGGGCGGGATCGGGAAAACGCGTCTGGCGGCCGCCGCCGCCGAGCGCGCGGCCAAGCGGGGCTGGACGGTCGCTCTCGGACGCGCGTACCCCGTCGAGACGGGTGTCCCGTACGCACTCTTCTCCGACGCGCTCCTGCCTCTGGTGCGGAACCTGGATCCCAGCGCACTTTCGGTTCTGACGCGGGGAGCTTCCGCTGAGTTCGGCTCTCTCTTTCCCAACCTTGGCCGCGCCACCGACCGCGACCGCTCGAGCGGCGGAGATCCCTCCGAGATCAAGGCGCGGCTGCTCTGGAATTTCACCCAGTTCCTGGGAAGGCTTTCCGCGAAGCAGCCACTGTTCATCGTGCTCGAGAATCTGCAGTGGGCCGATGCTTCCTCGCTCGAGCTGCTGCACTTCATCGCCAGGCAGATCGAGTCCCAGAAGATCGTGCTGCTCGGCACCTACAACGAGACGGAGCGCGATTCCAATCCGGTTCTGCGCACGACCGAGCAGTCACTCCAGCGCCTCGGTCTGCTGACCCTGCAGCGACTGGCTCCGCTCACTGAAGCCGACGTCGACGAGATGGTCCATCGGGTTTTCGGCACCGCTCCGGGCGTGACCCGTCATTTCTCGGCCCTGCTGTATGAATCGACGCGCGGCAACCCGTTCTTCGTGGAGGAGACGCTCAAGTCACTCGTCGAATCGGGCGCGCTCTCGCGCAGGGACGGGCGCTGGACCGGCTGGGAGATGGAGACTCTCCATTTGCCATCTTCCATCCGCGACGTGGTCAAAGAACGGGTCGACCGGCTGTCGGTAAACGCGCGCACGCTCGCCAACCTCGCCGCAGTCATCGGAACCCGTGCGGCGTACGAGACGCTCGCCAAGGTGTGCGGCCTTTCGGAGAACGACGTCGTGGCCGGCATCGACGAGCTTCTGGCACAGCGGGTTCTCGCTGAGACTGGCAGTGTCGAGTCGATCTACTATGATTTCACGCATCCGCTGCTCCAGCAGGTCATCTACTCGGAGCTGGGACAGGCGAGGGCTCGTCTGCTGCACGCCACCATCGCCGAAGCGCTGGAGAGTCTCTACGGCGAGCAGGCGTCCGCGCACGCCGACGAGCTGGCGCTGCATTTTGCGCGCGCGCATTCGCAGGCCCTGGCCAGAAAGGCGGTGAGGTACCTCCACGCTGCCGGCCGAGGAGCGCTGGAGAAATACGCCAATCGCGAGGCCGCCGACTACCTTTCCGCGGCGCTCGAGCATCTCGACAAAGACCCGACCATCACCGATGTACCGCGCGAGGACATCCTCACGACGCTGGCGCGGACGCGCCAGCGGCTCGGCGAATACGACGCGGCGATGGCTCTCTGGGAGCGCGCGCGCACCGAAGCCGAACAGCGCGGCGAGCGACGCGCTCTCGCCGACATCGAGCACCGCATGGGGCTCGCTTCCTACTGGAGCGGGAAGTACGCCGACGCGTTGTCGCGTTACGAGGCCGGACTCAGGCAGGAGGAGCACGCCGACCCCACGACGCTGGTGCGCCTGCGACTGGCAAAAGGGATCGTTCTACAGGATCTGGGCAGGCTGAAGGAAGCGCAGGCTGAGGTCGAAGCCGCGCTCGAATCGGCCGCGGCGGGCGGCGTCGACAACGACGCACTGCTCTCACGCGCGCACCGCGCGCTTCTTCTTCTTTACGCCTGGACGGGGCCGCTCGAGGTTGCTCGCGATCACGGCGTCAAGGCGGTCGCGCACGCAGAAGCTTCGGGTCAGCGAATGCTGGAGTGGACGGCGCACTGGGGGATGGCACTGCTGGCCGGGGTCTCCGGCGACGCCGAAGCGGTGGTCACGCACATCAAGACGAGCGAAAAGCTGGCGGACCAGATGCGCTCGCCCCTGTTGCCGTTGTGGTCCGCCGAGCTGTCGGTGCAGTACTTCTCCGGCGTCGGCGACTGGGATGCGGCGATCGAGACCGCGGAGCGCACCATCACCCTTGCCAAGGGTCTGAGCCAGCGGATGCTGCTGCCGCGGCTCTACGTCTGGTCGGGCCTGATCTACCTGTGGCGCGGTGCGGATCAAAAGGCGAAGGAGTATTTCGATCTGGCGTGGAAGCTCGCCGGCGGCGAAAAGGCCGGGTCGCTCGAGGGCGCGGGCGACAGGGCCCTCGACGTTCCGTCGATAATTCCGGCGCACCTTGGCCTCGCCTCGTATCACCTGGCGATGGGAAATCCCAGAGAGGCGATGCGAATCGGCGAGGCTGGGCTCGCGATCGCCGACAGGACCGGATACGTCGTGTGGTCGTTGCAATGGCTGCTGCCCCTGGTTGGAGAAGCGGCGCTGACGGCGCGCGACTTCGATCGCGCCGCGCTGCATCTGGCGCGGATGCGAAAGGATGCGGGCCGGCTCAACCACCGCCTCGGGCTCGCCTATGCCGATGGGTGCGATGGGCTGCTGGCGTGGTTCCGCGACGGCGATCCCAGACGCGCCATCGAGCTGCTCAGGTCGTCGGTAGATCAGCTCGAGGCGATCCCTTTTCCGCCGCAGGCCGCGCGGATTCGCCGCCGGCTCGCCGGCGCGCTGATGGAAGTCGGAGAGCGTGACGAGGGAACGAAAGAGCTGCGCAAAGCGCACGACGTGCTCGCCCGGCTCGGGGCGACATCGGAGCTGACCGGGACGCGCGAGGAGATGCGCGAGCAGGGACTACGGCCGCCGCCCAAGGCGATCACCACCGGCGCCGCTGGTCTCACCGGCAGGGAAGTCGAGATCGCACGCATGGTTGCCGGCAGAAAATCCAACAAGGAGATCGGGGGGGCGCTGCAGATCTCGGCGCGAACGGTCAGCACTCACCTCTCCAACATCTTTCTCAAGCTGAGCGTCGGGTCGAGGGGCGAGCTGGCCGATTTCGTCCGGCAAAACGGGCTCCTCGATGGATGAAGTAAATTTGCGGAATGATCGATGACATACTCGCCGAGATGGAGGCGGACACCTCGCTCGAAGTCGGCGCGCAGTTCGCCGCCGTAACGGCCCGCTATTTCGAGTCCACACGCAGCGGCGCCGGCCAGGTGTCGACACCCCGCTCCGCCGAGGAGCTCGCCCGCCGCTTCGACGAAGAGTTTCCGCGTGAAGGACGCCCGGTCGCCGAGATAATCGAGCGCCTCGAGCGCGAAGTACTCGCCGACGCCAACAAATACTACCACCCGATGTACATGGGCCATCAGACATCCGCGCCGCTTCCGGTGGGTGTCTGGATGGAGAGCGTTGTCGGAGCGCTGAACCAATCGCTGGCAGTGTGGGAGATGTCGCCGACGGGCACGGTGATCGAGCACCAGGTCGTGCGCTGGCTCGGCGGACTGGCGGGCTTCGGAGAGGGCGCCGGAGGAACCATGACGTCGGGAGGAACCGAAGCCAATTTCACCGCCATGCTGGCGGCGAGGAATGCCGCGGTTCCCGACGCCTGGGAGAACGGGATCGGCGCCGAGCCGCCGCTGGTCGTCTATGGCGAGCACGCCCACTACGCCGTGACCCGGGCGATCGGTCAGCTCGGTGTCGGGCGCCGCAGCGGCGTCTCGATCGCGTCGAAAAAATTCCGCATCGACGTGGACCTGCTGATCGGCGCCCTCGACCGAATCCGGGACGAAGGCAAGCGCGTGATGGCGGTAGTGGCGACGGCGGGCACGACCGCAACCGGCTCGTTCGACGATCTGGAGACCATTGGCGCGCTGTGCACCGAGCGCGGTCTTTGGCTGCACGTGGACGGTGCCCACGGCGCCAGCGCACTGCTGTCGTCCCGGCCGCCTCGCGCGCTCGGGGGTCTCCGGCACGCGCGCTCGCTGGCGTGGGATCCCCACAAGATGATGCTGTTGCCGCTGGCAGCCGGCATGGTGCTCGTCCGCGACGAGCGCGACCTGGAGCGGGGCTTCGCGCAGCAGGCGCCATATCTCTTTCACGCCGGAAAGTCGACCCGCATCCTCGATCAGGGCATCCGAAGCTTTCAGTGCTCGCGCCGCGCCGATGTTCTCAAGCTCTGGTTCGTGATGCAGCGCTTCGGGTCAGATGGTCTCGGGCGGTTCTACGACCATCTGTGCAACACTGCCCGGCTTCTCTACGAGGCGATCGAGGAGCGCGACGACTTCGAGAGCATCCACGAGCCCGAGTCGAACATTCTCTGTTTCCGATTCCTCGGATCCGCGCGCGCCGATAAAGGAAGCACCGAAGAGCGCGCGCGCATCGATGATCTGAACCGCGCCCTGCGACCGCTTTACAACAGGGAAGGGAGCGGCTGGATCACCGCGACGACCCTCGAGGGCCGTCCCGTCCTGAGGGTGACGATGATGAACGCCCGGACAGGACATCAACACGTCAAGGCGTTGCTGGACGGCCTC
>DASXGU010000247.1:0-3824 GCA_036488915.1 Gemmatimonadaceae bacterium
ACGAGCTCGCGGACCTCCGAGTCCTGGAGCACCTCGGTGAGGAGATCCCGAACCGTGAGCACTTCGCAGAAGCGTTCCAGAACCTGGACGAAGCGGCGATGCTCGCGCTTGGCCAGATCGGCGTCGACGATGTCGTCGTAGAGGAAATCGGCGCGGGTGCTCGGCGTCACCGCCAGCAGCTCGTTGCCGGGGCTGTGGACGAGAACGGTGCGCAGCGCGCCAATTTCGGAAGTAACGTGGACCGGCATCAGAGGAAGATAGGCGGGATGGGGGAGACGGGAAGCGGGAAGAGGGACGGGGCAAGCGGATGGGCCGAACTACAACGGAATACCATTCCCGCTTCCCGCTTCCCTCCAATCGCAGTAGCTTGTGAATTACTTCACAAGCACGGTTTGAAGCGGATAGCTGAATCCACGGTTCGACGACTTTCCCTTTATCTGAGCTTTCTCGAGGGGATCGAGCGCCAGGGCGTTAAGACGATCTCCAGCGACGAGCTCGCACATATGGGTGGCACGACGTCGGCGCAGGTGCGCAAGGACCTTTCCCTCTTCGGATCCTTTGGGAAGCGCGGGCTGGGTTACTCGGTCCCCGAGCTTTCGGAGAAGCTGCGTGAGATCCTCGGCCTGGGCAAAGAGTGGCGGGTCTGCATCATCGGCGCGGGAAAGATCGGCGCCGCCCTTGCCCGCTATCGCGGCTTCGCCGAGCGTGGCTTCGTGGTCACCGCCGTGTACGACAGCGACCCCGGCAAGATCGGCAAGCGTTTCGAGTCACTGACGGTCCGTCCGATCGCCGAGCTGGAGAAGGATGGTTCGCGGCACGAGTTCGACATCGCTGTCGTCGCCACACCCGCCGAGACGACGCCCGCCGTGGTAAAGCAGGTGGTGCGCGCCGGCATCAAGGCAATCCTCAACTTTGCCCCGATCCAGATATCGGTGCCGGCCGACGTCACTGTGCGAACGGTGAACATGGCGATGGAGCTCGAGGGGCTATCGTTCGCCTTGTCGAACCGCGGCGAATAGCGCCGCGAACTGTCCCGGAGTAACGACCTCCGGGCGCGCGGCCGGATCGATGCCGGATTCCTGCAGAACCGCCAGGGCCTGATCGGCGGAGAATCCACGAACACTGCGCAGCACGCGCACCATCTGCTTGCGGCGCTGGCTGAAAGCCGCCTGCACGAAAGTGCGAAAACCGGACAGTGCTGCTGCCGAGACCAGCGGCTGCTCTATCGGTGTGATGCGAACGACGGCCGACTCGACTTTGGGGGGCGGGCGAAACGCCGCCGCCGGAACCGCCAGCACCCGCTCCACCGCGGCGACCACCGCGACATTCACCGACAGCGCGCCGTAGCTCTCGCCCCCCGGATCTGCCGATAACCGATCGGCGACCTCGCGCTGAACCAGAAACACCGACCGTCGTGGAATCGGCGGCTCGAGCGCCTTGAACACGATCGGCGTGGTGATGTAGTACGGAACGTTTCCGATCAACAGGTAGTCGTCGCCGACGAGCGCGGCGGGATCGATGGCGAGAAAATCGCCTTCCACGATCGAAACGTTGGCCTTGCCCGAGTATCGGTGGCGGAGCTCGGCGCTGAGCGCGCGATCGATCTCCACCGCCACCAGCTTCCCCGCTCGCTCGGCCAGGATATCGGTGAGCGAGCCGCGCCCCGGTCCGACTTCGACCACAGTGTCTGTCGCCGTCGGCGCCAGAGCGTCGACGATCGCAGTGAGAATTCCCTTGTCGGAGAGAAAGTGCTGGCCGAATCGCTTGAGCGCGGGTGGGTGACGGCCGCGCGGCAGAGTCAGCTCCTCATCACCACGAGGGTGAGGTCGTCGCGCGTTGGTACGGTGCGGGTGTGGACCTCGAGCATCTTGAAAACCCTGTCGACGATGATCCGGGTATCGTTCTCACGGTTCTCGCGGATCAGCTCGAGCACCCGCTCCTCGCCGAGGCGCTCGTCCCGCAGATTCCGCGCGTCGCTGATTCCATCGGTGAAGAGCACCAGCAGATCCTTGCGACCGACCCAGGACAGCGACGCGGTGGTCGGCACATCTTCGACCATGCCGAGCGGCGGGTTCACGGCCGCCAGCCTGGTGACTGTGCCTTCCTGGCTGATCACGAATGCGTGGGGATGGCCGGTATTGGCGTAGCTCAACTTTCCTTTCTCCGGGTCGACGACCCCGTAAAACATCGAGATGAACATCTCGGTCGACTCGAGCTCCTCGCGCAACGATTTGAGCAGCGCGCCGAGCATCTCGCCGGGGTTGCCGAAGTTCTGGGCGTGAATGGCCGACGCGCTCATCGCCAGCGCCATGATCAGCGCCGCGCGATAGCCGTGACCGGAGACGTCGCCGATCATCACGCCGGTCGACTTCTCGCGGAGCTTGAAGAGCTGGTAGAAATCGCCACCGACGCTTTCCGCGGGGATGACGCGCGCCGTGACTTCGGCCTCGGGTGAGACGACATCGCTCGATGGCAGCAGCTTCATCTGGAGATCGTGGGCGAGGCTCATCTCTTGGAGCAGACGCTGTCGGTCGAGCGAAGCGCTCACCAGACGGGCATTCTGAATCGCGGTGCCTATCTGGGTCGCGATTGCCGTCACGAGCTTCTGATCGCCGGCCGTGAACGGCTGCCGCGAGCGACGATCGGCGAGATTCACCACCCCGAGCGGCATGCCACCCGTCGGCGTCGTCCACATGATCGGCACCGACAGCATCTCCCCGCGTCCGTACGGCGATTCGGTGCCGAACGTCACTCCCTTGCCCACGACGATGAGCGGATGCTGGGTGCGGAATACCCGCGCCGATACGCTGACGGGATCGTCCGCGCTGATGGGGGGAATCTTCTCCTTCGGCACGCCGAGGGCGGCCGCCGCCTGCAGGGTGTTGGTGCGCGCGTCGTGCACGAGGATGGATGCCACGCGGGCGCCGACGGTCTCCGAGATCTCGGTGAGAATGGTCGCCGCCGCATCCTCGAGCGTTACGGTGCGGCCGAGGATCTCGCCGATTGTGTAGAGGAGATTGATCTCCTCGTAGCGCTCGGCGAGCTCGGTGGCGGCGTGCTCGACCTCGAGAGCCGCCTGGGTGAACTGAGACACCACCGGCATCAGCAGCTTGATGTGGCGCTCCTCGGGGGAGTACGACGGATCGCAGGGCCCGACGGTGAGCCAGATCTTCTTCACCGACGGCACGCGGGTCACCAGCTGGGTCCCGAAGTTGGCGGGTATCGACTGGCCAGGCTCTTCGGGCAGCACGTCGGGCAGCTGCACTTTGGGGCTGGAACGGGCGATGATGGTGGGAGTCGACCTTCCGTCGCCCGTACCCCACACGGCCGCCTCGCAATGCGTCCCTTCGCGAAACGCGACGAGGACGGCTTCGAGCTCCTTCACTCGCGGTGCAACGTCAGCCGGACGACGTTGCCCTGATTCCGGAAGCTCTCGACGCGGTCCATGAGCTGGCGCATCAGGAACAGGCCGCGGCCTTCTTCCCTGGTGAGGTTTTCCTCGGTGGTGCAATCTACGGTGCAGCGGTCGAGATCGAACCCCGGGCCTTCATCGACTATCTCGAAGACGAGGTCCGTATCACTGACGATGGCGCGAATGCGGACCTGTTTCCCGGCGGTGCTTCCATTCCCGCGGAGGATGGCGTTCGACAGCGCTTCGGAGGGCGCCACCGGTACGTTCAGCGAGCATTTGGAGGGAGAAAGCTTGAGCTCGCGACAGCGCTGCCTCGCGAGCTCCACTACGCCTTCTATGTATTCAACGTCGCTGGGGATTTGTAAATCAAAGGCGACGCGGGATTCCGCCATTAAAAGCTCTCTAGCGCGCG
>DASXGU010000250.1:0-8624 GCA_036488915.1 Gemmatimonadaceae bacterium
GACGCCACACGAATGAGCCCCGCGGCGAGCTGTAGCAGCGTCGAGCCACCGCCGAACCCGCGATAGCGTAGCTCGGGTGAGAACGTGGCCAGCTCGCTTTGAGCCTTGGCGATCGCATCCCAGCTGCCGCCGTACTGCGCCTGGAGCCGGGGATCAGCGGCGATTCGCGCGCGAAACTCCTTCTCGAACGCGCGCTTCTTGGCCATGCTCAGCGTGTCGAGCAGACCGGCACGATAGCCCGTCACCGCCTTCTGCGAGTTCGCCACTCCGAAGACATCGTTCTGATAGCGTCGTGCGGCAGACGTGTCGGTGCGTGCGAGATCGGCGTAAATGGCTAGCGCGCGCTTGTACGCAGCGAGCGAAGCCGGATAGCCGATGTCGCGCAAGTATTCCATCTGCGCGATGGTGTTGAGGCGGCCCGTCGAGCCCGGATTGCCGACCACGAACACCAGCTCGTTCTCCGTCGCCCCGGCGGCGCTCCATTTCAGGTAGTCGGTCGGCGCGTACGGCTGGCCATCGACGTAGACACGGAGCAGCGTCAGATCGAGATCGTAGCGAGGGTACGTGAAGTTGTCGGGATCGCCGCCGAAGAAGGCGATATCCGCTTCGGGCGCCATGACGAGCCGAATGTCGTTGAACCGGCGGTAGCGATAGACCGAGTAGATGCCACCGTTGTACAACGACACGACCTGGCAGTTGAGCTGCGTCTGCTGGTTGCACTCCGTCTGGATTTGCGTGATGACGGCGGTTCGTTGCGCCGCCTGCTGGGCCGGCGTCGTCGCGGTGATGGCGCCGCGGACCCGGTCGGTCACGTTTTGAATCGACTGGAGTTGATCCACGTACAGTCCCGGGCATTTCTTTTCGTCGGCGATGGTTCGCGCCGAGAAGCCCGTCTGGATGTAGTTGGAATCGGGCGTTGACGAAGCGGCGGTGCAGTCGCGGCCGCAGTGGTGATTGGTCATCACCAGCCCGCGTGACGACACGAAAGACGCCGAACAGTTGGGAAGCCGGACCGCGGAGAGCCGGACGTGATCGAGCCAACGCTGATCGGGGGCGAAGCCATAGGTCCGGCGCCAGTAGTCGAGGGGAGGAGCGTCGAAGGTCCACATGGTGCCGAACTCAGGCTGATAGGTGGCGGGCGGGAGCTGCGCTCGCGCCGACGCCTGCCGGGCGGTACCACTCTGTCCGGAAGCCTGGGTGGAAACGACCAGCGCGGTGGCGACCGCCAGCGCGCGCAGCAGGTATCTACTGATCCGCATTTTTCCTGTCCTGTTCGTGAAGGTTCGCGACACCAGAGCTGCAATATACCTACCGTTGCGTCGTCAGCTTGTTGCTCCACTACGGTCGCCCTAGATTGCGCGTGCAGCATTCATTCACCGGTCATCGATGCCACAGCGAAACCGAACACTTCAGGAAACGACCAGCACGCTGAGCCCCGCAGACGTCATCGCGGCAGCCAAGGATTTCTTCGCGCGCCAGGTCGGCGTCTACGCCGCCTTTCCGGAGCAGGAATCGAAGAGTCACGTCACGCTCCGCGGACAGGGCGGTGAGGAGATCGTCATCGCCGCGGTTCCGGGAGCGGGCGGCACTCAGGTCACTGGATCGACGTATCTGTTCGATCAGCAGGTAGCGAGGTTTTTCGCCACCCTCTCTCCGATTCCCCTGGCCGTGTCCACGGAAGGTGGAGTATGACGGGCGTGTCGCCGCTTCCTTTCGTCGACACTCTGCGTACCAGAGGGGAGGCGCTCAAGCTGGGCAGCCAGTCTGCGAAAGTGCTCCACCTGCGGGCCCAGGTGCTCGAGGCCTGGGATGCCGTTCGCATCGACGCCGATCCGGAGGCGTCGGTCAGGAGCCTGAAAGAGCTGGCGATGCGCGAGCTCGCGCCGGACGTGAGAAATACCAGCGAATACGTGGTCAAGCTCCATGGATTCGAGCTGCTCGACGAGTCGGCGCCCATCTCGTCCACCGTCGCCAGGAACGGCTCCATCTTCCTCATCACCGACCGCCGCCGGCGTCCGGTCGAGTAGCGTCGCGCGCGATGCGCCAGCGCACCGCGTTCATCTCCCATAGCGACTGCGGGCGCCACGACACAGGGTGGGGACATCCGGAGCACGTCGGACGTCTGCGCGCCATCACGCGGGCGTTGCGGGAAGAGCCCGATCTGTTTCATCGCATCGATCACGTCGAGGGCCGTCATGCTACGGTAGCGGAGCTCGAGCTGGCGCACGATCCGGCTTACGTCGCGTCTGTCAGGGTCATCGCCGAGCAGGGCGGCGGCCGGCTCGATGCCGACACCGTCACCAGCGCGGGATCGTGGGATGCCGCCACGGCCGGCGCCGGCTGCGTGCTCTCGGGAGTCGATCTGTCGGTGAGTGGCGTCAATCCGCGCAGCTTCTCGGCGGTGCGTCCGCCCGGGCACCACGCGGTGCGGAGCCGGGCGATGGGATTCTGTCTCTTCGGAAACGTCGCTATCGCCGCGCACTACGCGCGTCAGCGCCACGGCCTGCAGCGGATCCTCATCCTCGACTGGGACGTGCATCACGGCAACGGCACTCAGGCGCTGGTGGAGAACGAGCCCGACATCCACTTCGTGTCGATGCACCAGTGGCCCTGGTATCCGGGAACCGGCGCTTCGGAAGACCGGGGCCCGCACGGCACCGTATGGAACATTCCGAAGCCGCCGGACCTGCCGCGCTCCGACTACATCGAGGCGTTCGAGCGCGGGATCGACGTCGCCACCAAAGGGTTCGTTCCACAGCTCATACTGATCTCGGCCGGCTTCGATTCCCTCGCCGGAGACCCGCTGGGCGGATTCACCCTCGAGATCGACGACTTCGAGGTTCTCACCCGATCGGTGGTGGCGCGCGCGGAATCCTGGTGCGAGGGTCGAGTCGTGAGCGCGCTCGAGGGAGGATACGCACCTGACCGGCTGGCACAGGCGGCGGTGCGGCATCTGGGCGCGCTGGGAAGCTAGTCACTAACTTGCAAGCTCATGAGCGTTGCACTGAGACCACTCCAGGATGTCCGTCCCTCCCAAGAGCCGCGGGCCTGGAGCTGCTACAACACCCCTGATGGAAAGCTGCGCCAGGAGCTTTCGCGCGACGAGATCGCGCGCGCTGTCGCCGGCGGTCAGGGCACCCTGTGGGTGGACATCGACACCCGCGATCAGAAAGACGTGGGGATGCTCACGGATGTGTTTCACTTTCATCCGCTGGCAATCGAGGAGGCGGAGAATCCCGACTCGCGCGTCAAGCTCGAGGAGTTCAACGACTACGTCCTGCTGATCGTGCGCACTGTCGCGTTCCGCGAGAGCACCGACGATCCCTACGACCTCTCGACCGCCAACATCTCGTTCTTTCTCGGCAAGAACTACCTGGTGACAGTGCACGGCCCGGAAACCAATCCGGTCGACTCGACCCGTGAGCTGCTGCAGAGAAAGCCGGAATTGGCAACGCACGGCCCGGCCAAGCTGATGCACGCCATCGTCGATCAGGCGGTCGACGCCTACTTTCCAATCATCGACAAGCTCGATGAATTCATGGACAGCCTCGAGGAGCGGATCTTTGCCCGGTTCGAGCAGACCGCGCTCCGCGAAGTCTTCGCCGTAAAGCGGCTGGTTCTGAACCTGAGGCGACACCTGGCGCCCGAGCGGGACGCGCTCAGCGTCCTCACCAATCGACCAAGCACGCTCCTCACTCCCGACACGCAGATTTACTTCCGGGACATTTATGACCACGTTCTCCGGATCTACGATTCCCTGGAGACGTTCCGGGATCTACTCAGCAGCACGCTGGACAGCTATCTAACTCAGGTCTCCAATCGTCTTGGTATGGCAACCAAGGCGCTGAGCGTGGTTGCCACCGTCACCCTGCCGTTCGTGGTGGTCAGCGGAATGTGGGGCATGAACTTCGAGCGTATTCCTCTTCACAGCAATCCACATGGCTTCATGATCCTGGTTCTGGCCCAGCTGGCACTTGGTTTGGCGATTATGGCAGGCTTGAAATGGCGCAATCTTCTATGACCGCGCTCCGCCTGTACGGCGTCGCGGCGGTCGAGTCGGGCCACGCGACGTCGCTGGCCGAAGGCACGACCCTCGTCCACTATCGGGCGCTGGCCGCCATCGTCGAGCCCGCGCCGTACTCGGTCTCGCAGCTGCCCGACGAAGAGACCGACCGCTACCTCCGAGTGCTCGAAGAGGCTTACGAGCATTCCGCGGTGCTCCCGGCTCCGCCCGGCACCATCTTCCAGTCGCAGTCGACGCTCACGCGCTGGCTCGAGCTGCACTATTTCACCCTGACAGAAGCTCTGTCGGTCGTCGAAGGCCACTCCGCCGCGCGGGTGAGCATCACCATGCACTCTGAGACTGGAAACGGCGACACCGACGCGCACAAAAGCTTCGCCGCGCTGGCTGCCGAGAGTCTGCGGCTGCTGCGCGGTCAGGCCGCCGCCACGGTCACGCTCCCCAAAGCCGACGGAGACGATGAGGATGGTGTCGTCGCCCGCGCTTCGTTCCTCGTCGACAGCCAGCGCTGGCAGACCTTCAAGGACACGGTGTCGAAGGAGGCCCAGCGACAGTCGGCGCTCGAGTTCCGCGTCACCGGACCATGGCCGCCGTACGACTTCGTGCGCATGCAGTTCGGGGGCTGAGCATGTTCTGTCCTGACTGCGGCAGCTGGAATCGCGGAGAGGCGGCGCGCTGCGTCCGTTGCGGCGTGCGCATGCCCGAGAGCGCCGATCGGCGGCAATCGCCGCCCGATCCGTCGGTGACCGCACTGCGCCAGGTGACCGGCGGCCGCTACACCATCATGCACCGGGTCGGCGAGGGCGGGATGGCGAGCGTTTACTACGCCCTCAACGTCGCGCTCGATTCGCCGGTGGTGATCAAGGTTCTGCATCCCCATCTCGCGCGCGAGCACGAGATGCGCGAGCGCTTCAAGCGCGAAGCGGAATCGGCGGCGCAGCTGATGCATCCCCATATCTGCAAGATCATCGACTTCGGGATGGTCGACGATCACGTATTTCTGGTGATGCCTTACATGGCGCGTGGGACGCTGAGCGATCGCATCGGCGGACACCGCTCTCTCACCGCCGAGACGACGGCGTCGGTGGCCGCGCAGGTGGCCACGGGCTTGGACTATGCGCACCGGCGCGGTCTGGTGCATCGCGACATCAAGCCCGACAACATCCTGTTCGACGAGGATGAGAACGCGCTGGTGACGGATTTCGGCATCGCCACGGGTCATTTCCGGAGCCGCATGACCGGCAGCGGCAACGTCATGGGGACGCCGCATTACATGTCGCCCGAGCAGGCGCGGGGAAAGCTTCTCGACGGCCGCAGCGACATCTACGGCCTCGGCGTGGTCATGTACGAGACCCTGCTCGGCTTTCCGCCGTTCGACGGCGCGGACAGCTATTCGATCAGCTACAAGCACGTGACCGAGACCGCGGTCGCGCCGGACGTGGTCGACTCCAGAATTCCGCAGCAAATGTCGGCCATCGTAATGCGCTGCCTGGAAAAGAACCCCGCGCACCGCTTCGAGCGGGGCAACGATCTCGCGGATGCGCTGATTGCCTTTTTGTCGACGGCCTCGGCACACCACGAGTACCGAATGGCGCGCACCGCACGGTCGGCGCCCGCGGTAGCTGCCGGATGAAGCTCTCGCATCAGACAATCGAGCTGAGTCCGACGCACCCGTTTGTGATCGCGCGCGGCGGCTATGCGCACCACCGAAACGTCATCGTGCGCATCACCGATGACGATGGCGTGGAAGGCTACGGGGAGGCCGCGCCGAATCGCTATTACGGGGAGTCGGTGCCGACGGTGATCGCGGCGCTGGGCCAATTCAAGGCGGTGTTGGAGCGCGCCGATCCCTTCTCGCTCGAGGCGATCGAGTCCCACCTCAATCGGATTCTGCGCGGAAACGCGTCGGCCAAAGGCGCCGTCAGCTCGGCGCTCCACGATCTCGTGGGGAAGCGCCTCGGCCTGCCGGTTTACAGGCTCTGGGGTCTCGACTCCACTCAGCTGCCGCAATCGAGCTTCACGATCGCCATCGCCGGGAACGACGAGCTCGAGCGGCGGGTCGGCGAAGCGCGTGATTATCCGATTCTCAAGATCAAGCTCGGCACCGATCGCGACCAGGAAATCGTCCGAATCGTGCGCAACGCGGCGCCGCGCAAGAGGCTGCGTGTCGACGCCAACGCCGCCTGGACCGCCAAGCATGCGGTCGAGATGAGCGGATTCCTCGCCGACCAGGGCGTGGAGATGATCGAACAACCGGTTCCCGCCAACGACATCGAAGGACTACGGTTCGTGCGCGAACGATCCAAGCTGCCGGTTTTCGCTGACGAGTCCTGTCTGGTGGCCACCGATGTTGCCAGGCTCGCGGGAGCGGTGGATGGCATCAACATCAAGCTGGCAAAATGCGGCAGTCTTCGCGAAGCCATGCGGATGGTGAACGCGGCGCGGGCGCTGGACATGCAAGTGATGGCCGGCTGCATGATCGAGAGCTCGCTGGGAATCTCGGCGATTGCCCAGATTGCACCGCTGCTGGACTACGCGGATTTCGATGGCGCGGCGCTGTTGTCCAATGATCCCTTCCGCGGCGCGACGATCTCGGGTGGGGCGATTCGTCTTCCCGATGGGCCCGGACTCGGCGCTTTGCCGGCCCCAAGCGTCGATCTCACTCCGGCGTTCCAGAGTGCGTGAGCGTGGAACGCGGTTCGTCGAGATCGCGCTGCCGCTCCCGCTGTTCCAGACATTCACCTACGCAGTCGAGGACGGCCTTCAAAATCCGGTAGTCGTCGGCTCCAGAGTGGTGGTGCCGCTGCGGAGCGGCAAGGAAGTGGGCGTCTGCGTCGGCATCAGCGATTCGAGCCCGCTCGAGCGCAAGCCCAAAGCCGTGCTGGAGTCGCCCGATGCGCAGCCGGCGGTCGATGCGGCACTGCTCGAGCTTTGCAAATGGATGGCGGAGTATTACGTGGTCCCGCTCGGGGTGATCCTTCGCACGGTTCTTCCCGCTGCGCTGACGGGCGCCGAGGACCCGCAGCCGTCGCGTAAGACGCGGCGCGTAATCAGGCTGGGGGTGGAAATTCCATCGCTTCTGCAGCGCGACAAGGTGTTCGCACGGGCCAGGCAGCAGCGGGCCGTGTTCGAGCTGATCGAGTCGCTCGGTGGCCGCACGTCGGTGGAGAATCTCGGCACTCAGCTGGAGTTTTCGCCGGCGGTCCTGAAATCCCTGGAGAAAAAGGGACTGGTAGTCGTCGAGGAGGAGCAGGTTGAGCGCGACCCGTTCTCCTCGCGCGGCGGAATCTCGACGACGCGTCTGCGGCCGACCGCGGCGCAGCAGCAGGCGATCGATACGATGGCCGGCGCATCCAGCGGCGACGTGTTTCTGCTCCACGGCATCACGGGGAGCGGCAAGACCCTGGTCTACATCGAACTGCTGCGAAAGATAGTAGACGAGCGCGGCCAGACCGCGATAGTGCTGGTTCCGGAAATCGCGCTCACCCCGCAGACTGTCGACCGATTCCGCGCCGCCTTCGGCGACCGCATCGCCGTACTCCACTCGGCGCTCAGCGAAGGCGAGCGCTACGATGCCTGGCTCGCTCTCAAGCGCGGGGACAAGCGCATCGTGGTCGGGGCGCGGTCGGCGGTTTTCGCGCCGCTGGACAATCTCGGCGCGATCATCGTCGACGAGGAGCACGAGTCGAGCTACAAGCAGGGTGAGACGCCGCGGTATCACGCGCGCGAGGTGGCGATCGTGCGGGCGAAAAACGAGGGGGCGATAACGGTGCTTGGCAGCGCGACGCCATCGCTCGAGAGCTGGGCCAACGCTTCGTCGGGCAAGTACACGCTGGTGACGCTCCCTGATCGAGTCGGGGGCGGAAGACTTCCGAGCGTGGAAGTAGTCGATCTCCGGCATACGGCGACCGACTACACGGCGATGGCGCAGGGCGGAGTCGACTACGGCGCGGTGATCAGGGAGCCCTTGCACCACGCCATCGTCGAGACGATGAGTCGCGGCGAGCAGAGCATACTCCTACTCAATCGGCGCGGGTACTCGTCGTTCATCCAGTGCATCGACTGCGGCGCGGTCGCGACGTGCCCGCACTGCAGCATCACGCTCACCCACCACCGCAACCCCGAGCGCCTCGTTTGCCACTATTGTCTGCACAAGGAAGATCCGCGTCCCGACTGCGCGCGCTGCGGCGGACGCAACCTCCGGCAGCGGGGTCTGGGCACGCAGCAAGTCGAGCGGCTGCTCTGTGAGAGGTTCCCGTCGGCGCGAATAGCGCGCATGGACGTCGACACCACCAGCGGCAAATGGGCGCACACGCGGATTCTCGATCGCGTCGCGGCCGGGGAAGTCGACATTTTGCTCGGCACCCAGATGATCGCCAAGGGCCTCGATTTTCCCAACGTAACGCTGGTGGGAGTGGTGGACGCCGATGTCGGCATCAACCTCCCGGATTTTCGGGCCTCTGAGCGCTGCTTCCAGCTGCTCAGCCAGGTGTCGGGCCGCGCCGGACGCGGCGCGAAAGGAGGGCGGGTGCTGATTCAGACACGGCTCCCCAACCACCACGCGGTGCGCTACGCCGTCGCGCACGACTACCCCTCGTTCGTG
>DASXGU010000256.1:0-5011 GCA_036488915.1 Gemmatimonadaceae bacterium
TATCGAGATCCGTCGCGCGGCCCACGCGCCTTTCCTATCGCACACCGCCGAATTCGCCACCTTAGTGACGAAATTCCTGCACGGCGATTCCGCGAACGACACCATGTCGACTGCGCCCGACGCCACCGCACGCCGCGCCAAAACGTCTTCGTCATGACCTCCGACAATCCAGTCTCATGACCCCCGACGACTCCGAACCCTTCCGCCTCGACCGCCCCGAAGTGCGCGCCTCATTCGACCGCGCGAGCGCGAGTTACGAGGCCGCGGCAGTGTTACAGGCGCGCGTCGCTGACGAGCTGCTCAGCAGACTGGAGCCATTCAACTTCTCCCCCGGAGTAGTTCTCGACCTGGGCGCCGGCACGGGCCGCATGACCGGCGAGTTGAAGCGCCGCTATCGACGTGCCCTCGTGGTCGCCCTGGATCTCGCCCCCGGGATGCTTCGCGAAGCCCGGCGTCACCAGGCATTCTTCCGTCGTTTCGAGCGCATTTGCGGTGACGCCATGCGCCTGCCATTCGCCGACGCGTCGGCGGACGTGGTAGTCAGCAGTTTGATGTTGCAATGGTGCGACCCGCCGGATCCCGCGTTCGCCGAAATTCGGCGGATACTGAAACCCGACGGCTTATTCGCATTCAGCACTTTCGGACCTGACACGCTCCGGGAATTACGTAGCGCGTGGGCGGAAGCCGACGAAGGCACCGCGCACAGCTACAACCACATCAATCACTTCACGGACATGCACGACGTAGGTGACGCATTGGTGCGCGCCGGCCTTTCCGAGCCGGTGTTGGATGTCGACCGTATGCAAGTCACTTACGCAGACTCGGTAGCGCTCATGCGCGACCTCAAAGCAATCGGCGCGCACAACGTAACAGCGGGGCGCCCGCGCGGGTTAGTAGGACGCGCGAGGCTAAAGCGCATGCAACTCGCATACGAAGCATTCCGTCGCGACGGCCGACTCCCCGCCACCTACGAGGTCGTGTACGGCGTCGCGTGGGGCGCGGCAGGCCGCCCCGCGAGCGCTATGGTCAGCGGTGAAGTGCGAATTTCGCCGAGCGCCATCCGGCGGCGAAGCGATCGATGAGCGCCAAGTGCGCGACCACCGCCACGCCATGACCTCCAAAGGCCTCTTCATCACCGGCACCGATACCGGCGTAGGCAAAACCGTCATTGCCGCCGCATTGGTCCGCGCACTCATCACCCAAGGCCACCGTATAGCCGTCATGAAGCCAGTCGCCTCCGGCTCGGACCGCACCGCACTAGGCCTACGAAACGACGACGCCCTCACCCTGATAGCCGCCTCGAATGTCACAGCACCCTACGACCAAGTGAATCCCTACTGCTTCGAGCCCGCCATTTCGCCACATATCGCCGCAAAAGAGGCCTGTATCACGGTCGATACAGCCCACATTCGCCAAAACTTCGAAGCCCTCGCCGGGGCGGCAGATCTGGTCATCGTCGAGGGCGCGGGTGGTTGGCTAGCGCCGATAAGCCCGAGCGCCAGCATCAGCGACCTGGCCAAAGCCCTCGACCTCCCCGTCGTACTGGTCGTCGGTATCCGCCTCGGCTGCATCAACCACGCGCGCCTCACGAAGCTCGCCATCGAATCGCACCAGGCGCAACTAGCGGGCTGGATCGCAAACACCATCGACACCGCGATGCCCCGGCAAAAAGAAAATTTAGAAACTCTCACGGATCACTTAGGCGGGCCGCCGCTCGCGATCGTGCCGCCGCTGGCGCCCGGCGCGGCGCCTCTCGAGCTCCACGAAGCGGCCGCCCAGCTCTTTCACAAGAGTCGAAGCAGGAACGCGTAAGTTTCTGTCTTGAATAAAAGTTTCCTTGCGCTACCATCCTCGGTTCCACCCTTCCCGATACTCCCCGATGGTCGCTTTGGGTCATGCCGGCGCAGGGCTGCTGCGAATTGAGATCTGCCCGAATTGCTCCCTGAGCGTTCGGCAAGCGACGCTGTTTTTCGGGAGCCTCTGCTTCGTGTCTTTTGCGGTTGCTGGAATGCTGGCTGTGCAAGGATTCTGGCCGGTGCTGCCGTTCGCCGGACTCGAAATGATCGTGCTCGGCTGGGCGTTGAAGACGAGTCTCGAGCGCCGCTTTCACCGCCAGACGATCACGGTGAGTGATGCCGACGTGCGCGTGGAGTCCCGCGATCGCGCCTATAGCTCACAAGTCGTGTTCCCCCGTCATTGGGCACAGGTTAAACTTCGCCGCCCCGCGTCGCGCCTGCATCCGAGCCGACTCACGATCGAGTCGCACGGCCGTCAATGCGAGCTGGGCAGCTTCCTGACGGAAGCAGAGCGGCGAGGACTGGCGCTGCGGCTGCAACGTCTGGTCGGCCACATAAATGAGTCGCCCTCCTTGTAACCGAGGACGAACCGGTTCGCTTTCGAAGAAATCGCGCCGCATCCGGATGGTCCGGGTGCGCGCTGTAAGGCACGTAATGATGATTCGCGCAAAAATCGCACAACTCGCCAAGCTCGCAGCTCTCGCCCTTCCTTTCGCTGGCGCCCTGCCGGCGCAGGCCGCCGATCAGCCCGTGTCCGGCTGGGGTCTCCTCAACATGACCGAGGGGGTCACCGACATCAGCCGGAAGATCTACAGCCTCCACATGGATATCTTCTGGATCTGCGTAGTCATCGCCGTCATCGTGTTCGGCGCGATGATCTATTCGATTGTCACTTTTCGGAAATCGAAGGGTGCGGTCGCCGACGTCACGCTCGTCCACAACACCACGGTGGAGTTGATCTGGACGGCGTTACCTGTTGCGATCCTGGTGTTCATGGCGATTCCCGCCGCGAAGACCCTCGTGGAAATCGAGGACACCACCAAGACCGATCTGAGCATCAAGGTCACCGGCTTCCAGTGGGGCTGGCAGTACGACTACCTCGACAGCGGTGTGGCGTACTTCTCGCGCCTCGACCGTAAGAGTGACGCCGCGCGCGAGCTCCTGTCGGGAATCGACGTGAACACGGTCGACCACTACCTGCTGAACGTGGACCGCCCGCTTGTCGTTCCGGTCGGCAGCAAGGTTCGTCTCCTCATCACCGGCGCCGACGTCATCCACTCCTGGTGGGTGCCTGCCTTTGGCGTGAAGAAAGACGCTATCCCGGGCTTCGTGAACGAGGCCTGGTTCAAGGTCGATACGGACAAGCCGGGTCTCTACCGCGGCCAGTGCGCTGAGCTCTGCGGCCGCGACCACGGCTTCATGCCGATCGTCGTCGACGTCCGCTCGAAAGAAGACTTCGAAGCGTGGCTGAAGGGTAAGGCTGCTGAGCAGAAGCAGGCTGCGGCCCCCGCGGGCACTGAGCCCGCCGCCGCGACCCCGACTGCTACAGCCGCTCCGACGCGGATGGACGCGACACCGACGGCGGCCGTGGCCCCGACGCAGGTCGCGGCCGCAAAGACAGCCGGCTGAACGTTCATTCCGTCGCGCGGTCCGCCACTGACAGAACCTAACTTTTCGAACCCTTTTCGTACCTGAGAGAACACGACCATGGCCGAGCAGCACGCACAAGCTGGCGAGCACGCCGATCACGACCACAAACCGCACGGCTGGCGCCGCTGGGTCTACGCGACGAACCACAAGGACATCGGCACGATGTACCTCGTCTTCGCCTGCACGATGTTTTTCATCGGCGGCGCGATGGCCATGGTCATCCGCCTCGAGCTGTTCAAGCCCGGGTTGCAGTTCGTCGACCCGCAGTTCTTCAACTCCATGACCACCATGCATGCGCTGATGATGATCTTCGGCGCTGTGATGCCGGCGTGGACGGGGCTTGCGAACTGGATGGTGCCGTTGCAGGTAGGCGCGCCCGACATGGCGCTGCCGCGCTTGAATAACTTCAGCTTCTGGATCCTGCCCTTCGCGTTCACGCTGCTGCTGTCGTCGCTGTTCGTTCCGGGTGGCGCGCCGGCGGGCGGCTGGACGATGTATCCGCCGCTGGTCCTGCAGAACGGCGCGTCGTTCCCGATGTTGATTTTCTCGATCCACTTGATGGGCGTCTCCTCGATTCTCGGCGCCATCAATGTCGTCGTCACGATCCTGAACCTGCGCGCGCCCGGCATGAGCCTGCTGCGCATGCCGCTGTTCGTGTGGACGTGGCTGATCACCGCCTACCTGTTGATCGCGGTCATGCCGGTGCTCGCTGGCGCGGTGACGATGCTGCTCACCGATCACTTCTTCGGCACGACCTTCTTCACCGCCGCCGGCGGTGGCGACCCGGTGATGTTCCAGCACATCTTCTGGTTCTTCGGGCACCCCGAGGTGTACATCCTGATTCTGCCGGCGTTCGGCATCGTCTCGGAGATCATCCCGACGTTCTCGCGCAAGCCGCTGTTCGGCTACGAGGCAATGGTGTATGCGACGGCCTCGATCGCGTTCCTCTCCTTCATTGTGTGGGCGCACCATATGTTCACGGTTGGCATGCCGCTCGCCGCTGAGCTCTTCTTCATGCTCTCCACGATGCTCATCGCGATCCCGACGGGCGTAAAGGTCTTCAACTGGACGACCACCATGTACAAGGGCTCGCTCACCTTCGAGCCCCCGATGCTGTTCGCTCTCGCGTTCCTGTTCCTGTTCACGATCGGTGGTTTCTCGGGCCTGATGCTCGCGATCGTTCCGGCCGACTTCCAGTACCAGGACACCTACTTCGTGGTGGCGCACTTCCACTACGTGCTCGTACCCGGCGCGATCTTCGGCATCATGGCCGGCGTGTACTACTGGCTGCCGAAGTGGGTCGGCAACATGTACGACATGACGCTCGCCAAGTGGCACTTCTGGCTCTCGACGATCTTCGTGAACGTGCTGTTCTTCCCGCAGCACTTCCTCGGCCTCGCCGGTATGCCGCGCCGTATTCCGGACTACGCGGTGCAGTTCACCGACTGGAACATGGTGTCCTCGATCGGCGGCTTCGGCTTCGGTCTGTCGCAGCTCCTCTTCCCGTACCTCATCTGGAAGTGCGTGAAGTCCGGAGAGCGCGTCACCAGCAACAAGGTCTGGGA
>DASXGU010000044.1:0-5373 GCA_036488915.1 Gemmatimonadaceae bacterium
CGGTCATGATCGCATCACCCGGCACGCTGTCGAGCGCTCTGAGGTTGGGCGATCCTCCGAAAAACAAGGCATCGTCGCCGTTTCGCATCACGCGCGGCGGAGTGCCGCCCTGACAGCCGATGGCGGCCAGAGCGAGAACGATGGCAGATACCTGCACCAGCCTTGCGTGAGTGCGGAACACCATTGGGCCTCCGGCGTCGGCGGACAGCTTGGGTCGATGCGAGAATGTCCGTTCACGATCCCCTTCCCGCAAGCGGACCTCGGCCAGGGAACGCATCACGCCGCACGGATGCAGGGCCGCCGGTTTTTTGCTACCATCATTGATGCCCTCACGCCCATACATACTCGCCGAAACCAACTGGAAGTCGGTAAAGGAAACCCCGTTCGAGGTCGCGATTCTCCCCTGGGGCGCGACCGAGCCCCACAATTATCATCTGCCCTACGCCACCGACAACTACGAGAGTACCGCGCTGGCTGAGCGCGCCGCCGAGCTGGCATGGAGCCGGGGCGCGAAGGTAGCGGTGCTTCCGACGGTGCCGTTCGGGGTGAACACCGGCCAGCTGAACCTGCGGTTCGCGCTCAACATGAATCCGAGCACCCAGCTGGCGCTGTTGACCGACATCGTGTCGGCGCTCTCGGGCCAGGGAATCCGCAAGCTGCTCATTCTCAATGGTCACGGCGGGAACGATTTCCGGCAGATGATTCGCGAGCTGCAGCCGCGGTTCCCTGTTTTCATCTGCACCATCAACTGGTGGAGCTGCGTCAGGGGCGCAGACTATTTCGACGAGCCGGGCGACCACGCCGGCGAGCTGGAAACGAGCCTGATGATGTCGATCGTGCCCGAGCTGCTACGGCCGTTGTCGGAGGCGGGTAGCGGCAGCGCCAGAAAATTCCGCATCGCCGGTCTGCGCGACGGTTGGGCGTGGGCTCCGCGGCAATGGACCAGAGTCACCGCCGACACCGGCACCGGAAATCCGAAAGCGGCGTCCCCGGAAAAAGGCGAAAAGTTCCTGCGTGCCGTCACCGAGCGAGTTGGCGACTTCCTCGTGGACCTCGCCGCCGCCGACCTTCAGGAGCTCTACGAGTAGATCTCCTGACTGAGTAGCCAGCGCTCGATGGCGGCGACGACGTGATCCTGCTCTTCGCCCGTCAGCTCCCGGCCGCGCGGAATCCCGTGCAGCTTTTCCAGACATCCCCGGCAGCACGTCGCCGTAGCGTGTTGAGCGATGAAGACCGGATGTCCCTTGAACGGCGTCTGCTTGCCATCGTTGCGCGGGTTCGCCGGCGCGAGCCGCCGGGCAATGAGATCACGCGCGTGCTCGACGACGAGCGGCAGTCCGCGGGTCTGGAGGTACTCCGCCTCACGCTGGCCAAGCCGCTGACGTCGCCGGAACGAAGACCGCGAAAGAGCCGCAAAGATGTCGTCAAGAGTCCGCATTGCGCTTCCCGCTTCCCGCTTCCCCCGTCCCGTGCTACGCGACGATGTTCAGCAGCCGTCCCGGCACGAACACCACCTTACGCGGCGTTCCCGAGACGAATCTCGACACCGTCGCGTCCTGAAGCGCCGCGAGCAGCGCCGCCTCCTCCGTGACATCGCGCGCGACCATGATCCGCGAGCGCACCTTGCCGTTCACCTGAACCACCAGCTCGACGGCGTCTTCCGTCGCCAGCGCCGGATCGTAGCTCGGCCACGCCGAGTCGAACACGCTGCCCTTGCCGCCTGTCTGCTCCCACAGCTCCTCTGCCAGGTGCGGCGCGAAGGGCGACACCAGCGCGATCAACGGCAACACCTCATCGCGATGCGGAGTGCGCTCGCCTTTCCTCAGCGTGTTCATGTACTCCATCATCGCCGCGACGGCGGTGTTGTAGCTGAGACGCGCGATGTCCTCCCCGACCTTTCTGATGGTCTGATGCAGCTTGCGCATCACAGTGGGATCGGGCGCGCCGTCCGCTGACATCGTCTGCACCGATGCGAACAGCCGATCGAGGAAGCGGCGCGTTCCAGAGATGCTCTGATCGCGGAAGTCGCCGCCCTGCTCGTAGGGACCGAGGAACATGAGGTAGCTGCGGAATGCATCCGCGCCCCAGGTCTCGATGTACTCGTCGGGATTCACGATGTTGCCCTGAGTCTTCGACATCTTCGCGCCTTCGCGGATGATGTGGCCGTGGGCGCGGAAGCGCGTGAACGGCTCCTCGAACGCCAGGTGCCCTTCGTCGTGCAGGACCATGGTGATGAAGCGCGAGTAGAGCAGGTGCAGAACCGCGTGCTCGTTGCCGCCGATGTACGAGTTGACCGGCAGCCACTTCTTGGTGATGGCCGGATCGAACGGCACGTCGTCGCGGCCGACGCTCGGGTAGCGCAGGAAATACCACGCGCTGTCGAGGAAGGTGTCGGAGACGTCGGTCTCGCGGCGGCCGGTGCCGCCGCACTTTGGACATTCGACGCGATACCACTCTTCGTGGCGCGCCAGCGGCGACACCCCCGAGTCGTCGGGCTTGAAGTCTTCGATGAACGGCAGCAACACCGGCAAATCCTTCTCCGGCACCGGCACCGTGCCGCACTTGTCGCAGTAGATGATCGGGATCGGCGGGCCCCAGTACCGCTGGCGCGAGATGCACCAGTCGTGCAGCCGGTAATGGACCACCGGCTTTGCCGCTCCGCCCCTGGCCAGCAGCTCGACGATCGCCTTCTTGCCCGACTCGACGGTGAAGCCATCGAACACGCCCGAGTTTACCAGCGTGCCCGACTCGCACTCGGTGAACGCCTCGCGCAGCGGGGTGTTGGCGTCTTCCCGCTCGCCGCAGACCACGCGCACGATCGGCAGCTCGAACTTCGTCGCGAACTCGAAATCCCGCTGATCGTGTCCCGGCACTCCCATGATCGCGCCGGTGCCGTACTCCATCAGCACGTAGTCGGAGATCCAGATCGGAATCTTTTTCTCCGTTGCCGGATTGATGGCGTAGGATCCGGTGAACACTCCGCTCTTCTCGGTGCTCGTCTTTCTGGCGACGAGATCCTGCCTCTTGGTCTTCTCGCGGTACTCGTCTACCGACTTTTTCTCTCTCCCGCCGGTGAGCGCGTCCACCATCGGATGCTCGGGGGCCAGCACCAGGTAGGTCGCGCCGTAGATGGTGTCGGGCCGGGTCGTGAAGACACGGATGTCCGATTCCTTGCCGCCCGGCGCTTCGGTCTCGAACTCGAGCTCGGCGCCCTCGGAGCGCCCGATCCAGTTCCGCTGCGCCGTCTTGGTTGTCTCCGACCAGTCGATGTGGTCCAGGTTCTCCAGCAGACGCGGCGCGTAGTCGCTGATGCGGAAGAACCATTGCTCCAGCAGACGCTGCTCGACCGGCGTCCTGCTGCGCTCGCACAGTCCGGCGATGACCTGCTCATTGGCCAGCACCGTCTTGCAGTCCGGACACCAGTTGACCGCCGCCTGCTTCTTGTAGGCGAGCCCCCGCTTCAGCAGCTGCAGGAAGAGCCACTGGGTCCACTTGTAGTAATTGGGATCGGTGGTCGAGAGACGATAACGCCAGTCGACCATCAGGCCAGCGCTCTCCAGCTGGCGCTGGAAGTTGGCGATGTTCTTCGGGATCAGATCCATCGGATGCTTCCCGACCTTCAGGGCGTAGTTCTCCGAATGAATCCCGAAAGCGTCGTATCCCAGCGGCTCGAACACGTTGTGTCCCATGAGCCGCTGGAATCGTCCATAAATGTCGTTTCCCGTGAACGCGAAAAGATTCCCGACGTGGAGTCCTTCGGCGGACGGATAGGGGAACATCATCAGCGCGTAGAACGGACGCTGGGCGCGATGCAGGTCGGTGTGGTTGGTGCCACGCTCCTGCCAGATGCGCTGCCATTTCCGCTCGATCGCGGTCGGATCGTAGGCGATCACCGGCGGTGCGAGTGGATCGTTCCGCGTCGCTGAGTTGTCCATCTGTACAAAGTAGCGGCTGAGCGACGCAGTTTCATCTGCCGGCGCCCGTCGAGTCGGTCCACAATCGCTCCCTGAAATGACAGCAACGCCGCTTCCCGCAGTTCCGCGCTCGGCCTCCGGCTTCCTGAAGCCGATGTTCAGCGCGTTGCAGCGACGCGCGCTCAGAACGGGAATTCTGTTCGGCTCGGTGTTCCTGGCCGGACTGGCAGCGATCGCCTGGCAGATCTATCACCTGATTCCGCCGGCGACTCTCCAGTCATTCCTGGCGGTGAACGGAGTCGCCCAGGCTCTGGCAGTGGCGTTTCTCTGGATCGCCGTCGCGCTCGCCACCACCATCGCCGCCGCGCTCATCTTCGTCCGGCAGCACGTCAGTGGACCAGCCACCGAGCTGGCGCGGACCCACGAGGCGATCGCCAAGGGCGACCTGTCGGGCACCTACAACCCGACGGCCTCGAATCGCGCGGTCGACCGCCTCAGTCGCTCGACGACATCGATGCTCACCGAGCTGCGCTCGGTTGCCGGCAAGATGCGCTCGAGCTCTCAGAACAACGGCGATCTGGCCGCGCAGGTCTTTCGCTCGGCGGTCAACACCGCGGCGACATCCCGCGAAACGGCGACTTCGACCGCCTCGCTCAGCCAGGATGCGTTGGCCCGCGAGCGCGCGCTCAGGGAAGTGACGAGTGAAGCGACCAAGCTGATGGAGCTGTCGGGCAATCTGCGCGAGGCTTCCCAGGAGGGCCTCAGACGAGACAAGGCGCTGCGGCAGCTGGCGCGCGAGAATCGGGTCCGACTCGAGCGCACCGCCAGCTCCCTCCAGTCATTGGCCTCAGACGCGCTGGAAAGCTCGGAAGGGATCGACGCCATGTCGGCGGCCGTCGACGAGATCGGCGCGTTCCTGGTGCTGGTGCAGAAAATCGCGAGGCAGTCCAAGCTCCTCGCGCTCAACGCCGCGATGGAAGCAGCGCGCGCCGGTGAGCACGGACACGGTTTCGCGGTCGTGGCCAGCGAGGTCCGCCGTCTCGCCACCAGCTCCGCGGAAGCCGCGCTCAGAACGACGTCGCTGGTGCAGGAGATGCTCGACAGCGTCAACCATTCACGCGAATCGACGGCTCGCACCCTCGCAACCGTCGAGCAGGTGCTCGAAGCCACCCGCGCCGGACGTCAGTCGCTGGCGAAGGTCGAGGAAGGCACAGTCGAAGGTGAAGACCTGAGCGGACGCATCGAGAAAGCGGTGCGTGACTCGAACGACCTGGTCTCGGATCTCAACCAGCGCCTCGCCGGGCTGTCGCACGGGGCCACTTCGTTCTCGCACGCCATGCAACGCGTGTCGGCATCGAACGAAGAGCAGAGCCGGAAGATCGCCGACATCGCCGCGACGGCCACCGCATTGAGCGACGAAGCGGCGCACCTCTCGGACCTGGTTCGCACGTTCAAGCTC
>DASXGU010000060.1:0-47313 GCA_036488915.1 Gemmatimonadaceae bacterium
CGAGATCGCGAAGAGTCTCGACCTCGCTATAAAAGCCAGTACCGACCACGCGGTAAACGGCCGTGCCGCTACTATATATTTCGCGCACCGATGATCCACGAGATAGTCGACATCACCGTCATTGGCGGTGGCCCGACGGGCCTCTTCGCCTCCTTCTACGCCGGAATGCGCGGCGCGACGGCTCGGATCGTCGATGCCCTGCCGCAGCTTGGCGGGCAGCTGACCGCGCTCTACCCCGAGAAGTACATCTTCGATGTCGGCGGGTACTCCAAGATTCTGGCCAAGGATCTGGTCAACGCGCTGGTCGAGCAGGCGGCGCAGTTCCGGTTCAAATCGCACCTCAACCAGAACGTCACCGCGCTCGAGCAGACGGGCGATCACTTCGTGCTCGTCACCGAGACCGACCGATTTCCCACGCGCTCAATCGTAATAGCGGCAGGCATCGGCGCCTTCTCACCACGCCGCCTGCCGCAGGCGTGCGCCGAGCCCTGGTACGGGCGCGGCATCTTCGACCGGGTGTCGGACCCGGAAGAGTTCCGCGATCAGAGCATCGTAATCATCGGCGGCGGCGACTCGGCGTTCGACTGGGCGCAGCAGCTGCGCGGCCGCGCGCGCGCGGTGACGCTGGTCCACCGCAGCGACAAGTATCGCGCTCACGGCGCGACCGTCGCCGATGTCCAGGCGGCGGCGACCGCGGGTCGCACGACGCTGCTGCCCTTCCACGAGCTTCACGACGTGAGATCGACCGACGACAGGCTGACGGGCGTGACTCTGCGCGACGTGAAAACCAAGAGCACGCGCGACGTCGAGGCGGACGCGGTGCTGCCGATGCTTGGATTTCACAGCGACATCGGCGCTCTGGCCGAGTGGGGTCTCAACTGCGAGAAGGACGAGATCGTCGTCAACAGCCTGATGGAAACGGGGCGGCGCGGCATTTACGCCGCGGGCGACATCACGACCTATCCCGGCAAGCTGAAGCTGATCGCCACCGGATTCGGGGAAGCTGCGACCGCCGTCAACCAGGCGGTCCACTTGATCTACCCGGACAAGAAAGTGAATCCGGGACACAGCTCCAACATGGCCATCTTCGGCCAGAAGGACGACTAGCTCGGCTCGTCGAGGGCGCTCGTCGGAGAGAGCGCGGGAGCGCGGGGCTCCTCACGAGCGGCCCGAATGCAGAGAATCCAGGTCAGCATCCCCGTGCCCATGGTGACGGCGAGGTCGGCGAGATTGAAGGTCCAGAATCTGTGCGAGCCGATGCCGATATCGATGAAATCGACGACGCCGCGCGCCGAACGGATGCGGTCGAGGAGATTGCCCACCGCGCCCCCGCAGATCAGGGCCAGCGACGCTATCTGGATGCGGTCTTCGCGGGCCGTGTGCCGGTACATGTAGGCGAGGACGAAAAGCGTGCCGATGGAGAGCAGCACGAACCACCAGCGTGACGATGGGCCGAGTGAGAAGCTCATCGCGCCTTCCGGGTTGAAGGCGAGGGTGAAGCGGAGGATGTCGTCGACGACCCTGTGGGGGATGTACGGGGGAGAGAGCTGCGCCACCGCGAATCGTTTGCTCGCCACGTCGACCAGGATGGTGGCGAGGAAAATCGTCCAGAATCTGTTTGCTCTTTGCGGCATGAATCTAGTTGGGTTGTCTGGACCCTACGGCAGCGAACAGCGGTGCGTTTCGCTCCCGGAGCGAGCAGGCTCCGGCAGCCGGAACGTCATAAGAGCAATGTAGATTCCAGATCATCGAACACCAATCGAGAGACGACGAGGAAGAATGGCGCGAAACGCCGGCAAACGCGGAAATCCCCTCCATTACCACCTGATCGGGATCGGGGGAACGGCGATGGCCTCTCTCGCCGGACTGCTGAAGGCAGCGGGTCACACCGTCACCGGGTCCGATGAGAACGTATACCCGCCAATGTCGACGGGGCTCCAGGAGATGGGGATCGCCTACAATCAGGGCTACCGGGCCGAGAACCTGACTCCCAAGCCGGACATCGTGATCGTCGGCAACGCCATCTCGCGGGGCAATCCCGAGCTCGAGGAAGTGCTGATCCGGAAGCTTCGCTACACCTCGGCGGCGGCGACCATAAAAGAAGAATTCATCTGGGGCCGGCATTCCCTGGCGGTGGCGGGGACCCACGGCAAGACGACGACGACCTCGCTGCTGGCGTGGGTGCTGGAGTCGGCCGGCCTCAATCCGAGCTTTCTGATTGGGGGCGTCGCCGAGAATTTCGGAACCTCGTTCCGGCTCACCGACTCCAGGTATTTCGCGATCGAAGCGGACGAGTACGACACGGCGTACTTCGACAAGGGTCCGAAGATGTGGCACTACCTGCCGGACACCGCCATCGTGAACAACATCGAGTTCGACCACGCCGACATCTACAGGGATGAAGAAGCGTACAAGTTTGCGTTTGCCCGCTTCATCAACCTGGTGCCGAAGAACGGCGTGGTGATCGCGGGATGGGATTCACCGATCGTCCGCGAGCTGGCGCCGAAATCCCCGGCGCCGGTCGAGTCGTTCGGTTATGGCGAGGATCTTAAGACGCCGGCGAACCAGCGCCACTGGAACGCGCGCGACGTCGAATTCAGTGAGAAGGGAACGCGGTTTCGCGCCTTCCGCTCCGACGAGGAGTGGGGGCTCGTCGACACGCCTCTGGCCGGCGCGTTCAACGTCAGGAACGCGTTGGCTGTCATCGCCGCGGCCGAATCGGTGAGCGCCGACCGCGACGGAGTGCGCGAAGGCCTGCGCACTTTCGCCAGCGTGAAGCGCCGGATGGAAGTGCGCGGCGAAGTGCGGGGCGTCGTCGTGATCGACGACTTCGCCCATCATCCCACGGCGATTCGCGAGACCATCGACGCCATCAGGCAGAAATACAAGGGTCGCCGCGTCGTCGCCGTGTTCGAGCCCCGCAGCTACACCGCCCAACGCCGCGAATTCCAGAACGATTACGTCAGGGCTTTTCGGGACGCCGACGAAGTAGTGTTTGCATCCTTGTTCCGCCCCGACCGCTACACCAGGGAGACGGCTCTCGACCTCGGCCAGCTCGTTCGTGATCTGGCAGCGGGAGGCAAACCGGCGAGAGAGCTAAAAGATGCCGACGCGATCGTCGCCGATCTTTCTCCGAGGCTGAAGCCGGGAGACGTAATCCTGATCATGTCGAATGGAGGATTCGGCGGAATCCACCAAAAACTCCTCAACGCCCTTTGAGGTCACCAAGCGGTAGTCAGTCAGATGCGTTTGCGGGGGGCAACGGGGGTGAGCTTCGCTGACCCTGTCTTGGCGATGATGCCGAGCTTGAGCACGGTATTCCAGTTTCGCCCGGTCGCGCGGCCGAGGTGCTTCTCGATCATCGAGTGCGTGAGCTTGGATCGCCCGGCGCCGTTGGGATAATAGATGTAGGCGTGTTTGCCTTTGGCCTTCACGATCTCCGGGCCTTTGATCTCGGCCTGCAACGCCGTGACTTCGCCGGGCTCGGCGTCGCTCTTCAGGAAGGTCGCGATTAGGTGGCCGGGGTCGCGCTCGGCTTCCTTCCGAAAGGGGTTCTGCCGGATCAGCGTTTTCCATTCTCCGGGAGTGCGGACGAAGACATCGACCTCGAGCGAGAGCCGGTCGAGCGCCTCGGTCTCCAGAAAACGCTCCAGCTCGGCGCCCGTTCTGACCGTGCTCATGAAAATGAGATTGCCGCTCTGCAGCAGAGAGCGCGGCTCCTCGAACCCCAGCGCAGTCAGGAAATTCCGCAGGTCGGTCATCCCGACCTGGCGATGACCGCCGACGTTGATGCCGCGGAGGAGGGCGATGTGGGTGGTCAGAGGAAGCCGCCTGCCGTGATCGACACGCCAAACAACCTAGCTCAGGTGGTCTGCTCCCGCGAGCGCGTACTTCTCCCATTCCCGCGGCGCGTCGTGCGGTAGGGTCGCTCCCATTCGCGGAGATGATCGAGCAGGTAATCGAGAGAGAAGATGTGGCGCGAGTTGTCGGCCTTGCGGCGGAAAATCACCCGCGACCAGCCCCGCATTCCCGTCGGCGTATACCAGTCGCCGTCCATGTGCAGCTTGTCGCCGTTGATCGCCCTGATCAGCACGCGCTCGTACTGTGAACGGGGGAGCACGCGCTCCGGAAAGAGATTGTCCCAGGTGCACAGGCGCCCGACATCGTCGTAGCCGGGGGGCCGGTCGTCGAGATCGAGCAGTGACGGCGCGCGTCCCTTCATGACCGATCCAATCAATCTCAGCGTGAACGGATCAGAGTACCGGCGGATGTAGGGCCAGAAGTGCTTGGTGATGAGCCCGGCCATGGTGCGCAGGGTCAGGAAGCGGCCATCGGTGGTCGGCCACTTGTCGGCGTCGATGTCGGACGTGAACGGATTCTCGGGGAAGCAGTCGAAGCGCGCCAGCCAGCCTTTGCGGGTGGTGTGGGGCATCGGGTGGAATCCCGTGATCACGGGGATGTCCGTTTCGTCCAGCGCGCTGATCTCGTAGCTCGGCCAGCGCATGACTTCGCGCACGATCCCGACGATCAGCGTCGCGGTGGCGATCATGAGCGGAGCGTCGGGGGTGAAATCGGCTGTGATCTCGATGCGATCGCCGCGCGGCCTGACTCCGATGCCGGTCGACCGGCGATTGGCCGCCAGCACCATCACCGGAATCGGCAGGATGTGCGCGAGGAGGTAGGCCAGCTGGTCGACGGTCCTGTTGGCGCCCTGCTCGGATTTGGGCAGCTCGAAAGAGATGTTGTAGTGGGTGCTGAAACCGGCGAGCTGGACGTCGGTGTCGTGGGCCTGCTCCCAGACGTCCAGCTCCTGCCGCACGAACAGAATCGCTTCCCAGAGCGACCGGCCCGCGCGAGCGGCGCAGCCGCGCTCGATCTCGATCACGGGCGTCGCGACCTCGATGACGCCGGTGTCGAAGTAGACCGCTCCGCCCGTCGGCAGGTGATACGACCTGCCTTTGCGGTGCATCATCTTCTCACGAATGATCCGGCGCGGGCTGCCGAAGATGTCCTCCGGCTTGACCTGCACGCCGTCCATGATCACGGCGAATTCGGCTTCCATGCCGATCGCCGCGAGCTGGATCCGCTCACGGGTCGATGATTTGTTCTCCGGTCCTTTCTTCTTCTTCAGCGCCATTCTCTTCTGTTACCGAAAAATCTTCACTGTTTGCGATTCTTTGCTGAAACGACTTCGTCAACTCTTCACGTCCCGTGGAATCGACAGCACGTAGCCGAGGTCCAGATGGAGATGATCCTCAGCATACCCGGTCGGCGTCCCGTAAGGGCGCGTCCAGATTCCGGGAAGGGTTTGCCGCGCGATCAGGCTGAAGCGCTCGACCGCATTCCGGTTGTCCAGGTAGGTGTCGCCAATCCGATAGATGTTGGCGGCCGTTCCCCAGGCATGCAGGGTCGCGTTCTTCGAGAACCGGTGGGACGGCGACCGGTACCCCCCGTTCGCGGAGATATGGACCATCGTTCCAACGGCCTCCCTGAACCTCTCCAGGCAGACAGCCAGGAGGGTTATTGCGCACGGAACGTACCGGGGAAATGTTCGCAAGGGCGGGGCCTCCCTGACATCCACCTGGATGAACTCCCAGAGCAGGAAATGGGAGGCCAATTCCACCTTCATGGCCGAATCCCAGGACGGAACCTCGTAGAAGTACCTCGGCAGCTGCCGGGAGAAGCCATTGGCGTCCTTCCACTCCTCACCGGGGCGGAGGGCCTTACGGTAGTCGGCGGGCAGGGTAAGCCCGTCGACCACCCGAAGGGGGAACGTCGGCGACTCGGTCACTGGGGCTGCGGCGGGTACGCTGGCGGACAAGGTCACTCGTCCCTGGGGTTTTGGGTTAGATGCTCGTATATGGTATGCGAGATCGAGGCAATCGTCCGCGAGCGGCCCGACACATCGGGCGCCCATTCGGTGAGCACGACCAGCACGTACGGCTTTCGTTTCGGCAGATAGACGACGCCGGCGTCGTGTGCCACCGTGGAAATCTCCCCGGTCTTGTGAGCGACGCGCGCCCCCTTGGGCAGGCGCGCCGGAATCCCCTGGTTGAACTCCTGGCCGTGCAGGATGTCCATCATCCGTCGGGACAGCGCCGGCGAAAATGCCTTGCCCTCGGCGAGCTTGACCAGGATCCGAAGCAGTCCGTCGGCTGTCACCATGTTGTTGATGCCCTTGTCGAACGCCAGCTCATCTTCGACGCCGCGCTTCAGCTCGATGCCGTCCCTGAGGCCGAGCTCGGTGAGGGTATCATTGACCGACTCGGGGCCGATTACACCGAGCAGGAGATTGGTGGCCAGATTGCTCGAGGTCGTGATCATGTGGTACGCCAGCTCGTCGACGCGCATCATCTTGCCGATGGCGTTGTGCACCGCCGAATTGGCATCGCGCCCCGACTCGACCCTGAACGGGATGTTCTCGACGACGCTCAAGAACCGATTGCGAACGTGGACGCGCGAATGCGGCAGCAGGTCGCCGCGATCGATCGCCGCGAACACGCCGAGCAGGATCGGAACCTTGATGGTGCTGGCGGCGTGGAACCAGCGGTCGGATCGATAGTGCAGCTCCAGCCCCGTCTCGAAATCTCGAAGCGCGACAGCGATGGCCTTGGCGTTGGAGTCTTTCTCGATCCGCTCGATCTGGTCGTATAGCGCGCGGTCGCGGGGTGCAGACTCAGTCGCGCCCTTCGCGGGCGCTTCCTTCTCAATCATTCTGGAGCTCAGGAGTAGGCTACGCGGGGATCCGCTTTGGCGTAGGCGAGGTCCGTTAAGAGATTCACCAGCACGAAAACGACGCTCAGGAACAGCACCGATCCCTGAATTGCGGGAAGGTCGCGTCTGGTAATGGCATTGACGACGTAGCGTCCGAGTCCGGGCCAGCTGAAGATGGTCTCGGTGAGAATGCTGCCGGTGAGGTAGTACCCGAAGTCGAGTCCGAGCACGGTGATGATCGGAATGACCGCGTTGCGCAGCGCATGGCGCACGACGACTGTCCGCTCGCGCAATCCCTTCGCTCGCGCTGTGCGCACGAAATCTCCGCTCAGCACGTCGAGCATTGCCGAGCGCGTTATGCGCGCGAGAAAAGCGATCGAGCGCGAGCCGAGGGCAAAGGCGGGCAGAATCAGGTACTTGATTCCTCCGTAACCCGAAGGCGGCAGCCATTTGAGCATCACCGCGAAAATCAGAATCAGAATCAATCCGACCCAGTACACCGGAAACGAGATTCCCAGATACGCGACTCCCAGACCGAGGCGGTCGATCCAGCCCCCTGGATTTCTGGCGCTGAGAACGCCGAGGCTGATGCCGATTACCGAAGCGAGGAGCATCGCCGATCCGGCGAGGAGCAGCGTCTTCGGAAATCTCTCGCGGATGTCCGAGATGATCGGGCGCTGGGTGATGTAGGAGTTTCCGAAATCGCCGCGCAGGACGCCGCCGGCGTAGTGCTCGAACTGACTGAGCAGCGGCTCGTCGAGGTGCAGCTCCTTCCTCAGACGCGCGATCGTCTCGGGATCCGCTCTCTCTCCCACCATCTCCTGGACCGGATCGCCGGGGGCGACGTTGAGGAGAAGGAACGCCACCACCAGCACGCCGAACAACGTCGGTATGGAGAGCAGCAGGCGCCGAACGATGAACGCGAACACGCTACTTGCCGATGGTCACGTCGGTCCAGCGCTGACCGTTGAAGACCGCGGGAACCTTGAAGCCGTGGATCCACGGCTGAATGGCGTACATGTCCTTGTAGAAGAAGAGGTACACCATCGGAGCGTCGTTGTACTCGAGCGCGTCGGCCTGTCTGTAGAGATCGTTGCGCCTGGTCTCATCCTGCTCGCGGTGGGCCTGATCGACGAGCAGGTCGAACTTCGGATTGTCGTAAAACGAGACGTTGCCGCCGGGCCCCTTGTTCTTGCTGTACAAGAGTGGATACAGGAAGTTCTCGGCGTCGGGGTAGTCGGCCCACCACTCCTTCACGTAGAGATCGGCGGCTCCTTTGCGAGCGGCCTCGCGCACTGAAGACGCATCGCGCTGCACGATCTTGGCTCTGATGCCCGCTTCGGCGAGGTTGGCCTGGATCGCCTGCGACAATCGCGGCGACTGATCCGTCGTTGCCGCCCACAGCTCGACGTCGATTCCGTTGGGATGTCCGGCGGCGGCGAGCAGCTGCTTTGCTTTCGCCACGTCGTGGCCGAACGGCTTTCGCGATGGATCGGCTCCGCCGAGTGTGGGCGGCACGACGCCGGCGGCAACGCTGCCGCGTCCGGCCATCACGGCGCTCAGAATGGTGCTGACATCCACGGCGTAGTTCAGGGCCTGTCGCACTCGCACGTCGGCGAGCGGGCCGCGGGTCGTGTTGATCGCGACGTACCAGAAGCGAAGCGCGGGCGCCGACTGGAGCAGCTTGCTCTTGCCCGGATCCGCCTGCCACGAGCGGCCGGCCTCATCTGGGACCGTCAGCACATCGACGTTGCCCGCCTCGAACTCGGCGGTGGCGGTGCTCATCTCGGGAATGATGCGGGCGGTCAGCGAATCCGCTTTGGGAGGGCCGTCGAAGTAGTCGGGGTTTCGCGCGAAGCGCAGGAAATCATCGTGACGCCACTCGACGAGCTTCCACGGACCGGTCCCGACGGGCTTCTGGCCGAAATCGTCGGGCGGATTGTCGGGCACGATCGACGTGACCGGCATCGCCAGCATTTTCGGGAAGATCGAGAGCGGCTCCTTGAGGGTGATTACGACGGTCGTGTCATTGGGCGCGGCCAGACCGCCGATTGAAGTCGTCTTGCTGGCGGCGAAGTCTTCAGCGCCTTTGATCGGGAAGAGCGGCCAGCCGCGTCCGCCCTTGGTCTTGGGATCGAGGACGCGCTGAAAAGTGGCGATGACGTTTTTGGCGGTGAACGGTCTTCCATCATGGAACCTGACTCCCGTCCGGAGATGGAAGGTGTAGGTGATTCCGTCGGGGCTCACCTCCCACGATTTTGCCAGTCCGGGGACGACCTGCGCGTCGGGGGTGAAGCGCGTCAGTCCGTCGAAGATGTAGGCGACGGCGCGTCCGGTCGGCACATCGGTGGAGAGTGCGGGATCCATGGACCGCGGATCGTAGGTGTCGCGCGAATCGATGATCGTCTTGCGTTGAGGGGCCGATGATTCACCACCGCCACCACAGCTCAGAATCGCGGGTATTACGAGGAGGAAGAGTCGCCGCATGGTGTGCTCTGACGGTTGACATGAAGGGGCGAAATACGAGAACTTTCGCCCACCCGAAATAGGCCTCATCGTGAGCGCAGAATACTATTATCGCCGCCGACTTGGCGCCAAGGATTTGCTGCCAGCCATTGGCGTCGGCGTCGCCGCCGGTTTGGCCGGATTTTACGTTGTGCAACTCTTAATCCAGCGCACGCCGCTGGTTCCGCAGGGCGAGCTTTCGCGGGCGCCGACGAGCGCGCCGCGCAGAATGCTTGGCGACCGCACCGAGCCCGAGACGGAGACGCACTTTGCTCGCGAGCTTCCGGCGGGCCGACCCCCAGGCGCCGGCGCGTTGCACGAGTGAGGTTCTCCCGGGTACGGCTCGGGACAGTCACCGCAGTAGCGTTCTTCGCAGCATTCACCGGAGTCGGCAGCGCCCGCGCGCAGGACATCGAATGCCAGCGCGGGGACCTCGAGGTCATGCGGCTCGAGTTCGACGGCAACCACGCGTTCTCCGACGCGGAGCTCGCCAAAACGATCGTAACGACGCCGTCTGCCTGGGCGCGTCGTTACCTGCACCTTCCGTTCACGGTCAAACATTGTCTGGACCGCACCGAGCTCCCGAACGATCGGGCCCGCCTCATAATCTTTTACCGCCGTAGGGGGTATCCCAGGGTGACCGTGGATACCGCCGTGAACACACTGGCTCCGGGGGCGGTAGAGGTCAGGTTCAAAATCAACGAGGGGCCGCCAATGATATTGAGGTCCTTCGTGGTGCGCGGACTCGATTCAGTTCCGGAAAAATCTGGGATCGTCCGCGATCTTCCTCCGCGCCAGGGCGGACGATTCGATCGCTACGCGATCGACGCCGCAGCCGACACGGTACGGCAGCGGCTGCACAACACCGGGTATCCCCGCGGCGACGCGGGCAATCGCTTCACCGTCAACGACTCCACGCTGAGCGCGTGGGACACGCTTTACGTGACGCCAGGGCCGAGGACGAGAATCGGAGCGATCAAGATCGACGTGACGCCACTTCCCAACAAGAAGCAACAGATACCGACGAGAATCGTGCGCAGCATCATGGGCCTGGATTCGGGCGCGCTCTTTCGAGAGAACGAGATCATCGATGCCCAGCGCGCGCTATATCAGACGGAAGCGTACCAGCATGTCTCGATCACGCCCGATTCCGGCTCCGACACCGTGATGACGCTGTACACCAATCTGGCCGAAGCGCAGATGCACGCGGCGCGGGTCGGAGCCGGTTACGGCACGCTCGACTGCTTCCGCGTCACCGGAGAGTACACGGACTACAACTTTCTCAACGGGGCGCGGCGGCTCGATCTCAGCACCCGTGTATCGAAGATCGGCATCGGCCGTCCGCTGGACGGCGCGCCGGGTCTCTGTCCGGCGGCGCGGAAAGACGTGTTCAGCAATCGTCTCAACTATTACGTCGGCGCGACGCTGCGGCAGCCGGTGTTCCTCGGCTTGCGCACGGTGCCGACGCTCACCGTCTACAGCCAGCGCGTCTCGGAGTACAACGCGTATCTGCGGACGACGGCGATCGGAGGCGTCGCGTCGCTGCTGTGGCGCGGCCAGACCAGAACGCCGGTGACGGCCAGCTACTCGATGGACCTCGGCCGCACGGAGGCGCAGCCGGCGCTCTTCTGCGCGGTGTTCAACCTCTGCGAGCTGGCGGAGCGCGAGCGAATCCAGCGCACCCAGCAGCTGGCGGTGGTCAGCCTGGCGGTGACTCGCGACAACTCCAACAGCCTGCTGTCGCCGACGCGCGGGTCGATCATCAGGCTCGAGGCGCGGAACTCGTCGCCCTTCATTCTGTCCAACAAGGACCTGCAGTTCAGCAAGGTGCTTGGCGATGCGTCGCGCTACATCAGCGCGGGCGGCGGCAACGTGCTGGCTCTGAGATTTCGTGGAGGAACCGTTTTCGGCCGCAACGTCGCGACGGCGGAAGGATTCATTCCACCGCAGGAGCGGCTCTACGCCGGCGGTCCGACGACGGTGCGCGGCTTCTCGCAGAACGAGCTCGGCTCGCTGATTTACATCTCGCAGACCTACGAGGCGTTCACGTCGACCGATGCCGCCGGGCGCGCGGACACCGTGGTGCTGCAGAATCACGCGGACAGCGGATTCAAGCGCGTGGTGCCGGTCGGTGGAAACTCGCTGGTGGTAGCGAACCTGGAGCTGCGGCTGCGCAGCCCGTTCCTGCCCGAGCTGCTGCAGTGGACCTTCTTCACCGACGCCGGCGAAGTGTGGAACCGCGGAACGCCGCAGGTGAGCGAGGTGAAGCTGAAGGTGACGCCGGGAATCCAGATGACCGCGTTCTCGCCGGTGGGGCCGGTGCGCATCGCGATCGGATACAATCCGTACCGGCGGCCGAAGGGCCCTATCTATTACGAAGCGACCGAGCTGGCCGATGCGCCGCTCGTCTGCGTCAGTCCGTTCAACGACATCCCGACGCACCTGCAGTTCGATCCGGCGTCCCCGGCCAAGGTGACGAACATCACCCAGGATCCCGGCTTCACCTGCCCGGCGTCGTATCAGCCGGCGAAGGACAACCGCTTCCGCAGCAAGCTCACTTTCAGCTTCGCGATCGGACAGGCGTTCTAGGAACCATGAGCAGCCGCCTTCGCATCGTCATCGGGAGCGCCGTCATCCTGGTTGGACTCCTGGTGATCCTGATCCTCAGCTTCATCGGGGTGACGCACACGGGCTTCGGCCGCAGCCGCGTGCGCAGCATGGTGTCGACGATGCTCGAGGGGAAAGTGAAGGGCAGAGTCTACATCGGGCACATCAGCGGCGGATTCTTCAACGGCGTCACCATCGACTCGGTAGAGATCCGGGACGACCAGGACTCGGTGTTCTTCGCGTCCGGGCCGATAACCGTGAACTACGATCCGCGGGATCTGTTCGATCGCAGAATCCTTTTCAGCTTTGCGGAGGTTCACAATCCGGTGGTGAACCTCCGTCAGCACGAGAACGGCGATTGGAACTGGCGAAGAATATTTCCTGCGAGCGTGGAAAAGGCGCAGCGAAACCAGCGCGGCTTCGGCGAATACATCGTCGTTGATACGTCGGTGATCCACAACGCCAGGGTCACGCTGACGTTGCCGTGGCATCCGGCCGACACTCTCCACGGCGCGCAGCTCGACAGCGCGATCCGGTTCGAGCTGTCACGCCAGGATCACGAGATCAGAAGAACCCGCGAAGGATTGGCCCGCACCTGGAGATGGACCAACGCCAACGCCAACCTCGGTCTGGCGCGCATCGCCGATCCGGACACGGTCGGCCGCCTTGTTCGCATCAGGAAGCTGAGCATCGACGAGAACGACCCGCCGTTCAGATTCCGCAACGTCGTCGGCACCGTCCTCAACCTCGGCGATTCGGTTTTCCTCGACAGCGACCATTTCGACCTGCCGGGATCGACGGGCAAAGCGCACGGCAGCGTGGTGTGGGGGAGTGATCTGCCGGTGCGCTACTACCTGCACATCATCGGCGATTCGGTCTCGCTGGCCGACGTCGCCTGGGTCTACCCGACGCTGCCGACGACCGGCGGCGGAAAGATGAAGCTGGACATCCGCAGCCAGCGGAACCCCAAGTACCTCGACTACATCCTCACCGACATGGATGTGCGGTCGACGCGCTCACACCTGCTGGGCAACATGACCTTCGAGACGGGCGGTCCGGTGCTGGCCGTCAGGAACGTCGAGATGCAGGCGGCGCCGATGAACTTCGATCTGCTGCGCACCCTGAACGGCAAGAAATTTCCGTACGACTGGCAGGGCGACATCAGCGGAACCGTGCGCGCGTCGGGTGGTCCGCTCAACCACTTCAAGGTGGAAGAATCGGCGCTGGTGTTCGACGATGCGCACGTACCGGGCGCCGTGACCGAAGCGCGCGGCAACGGTGAGCTCGACATTCTTTTTCCGGCGTTCACCGCATTCCATTCATTCAACGTCGATGTGGCGACGCTGGATCTGCGCACCCTGCAGTATCTGAATCCGCTCTTCCCCAGGATCAAGGGAACCGTGTCGGGAACGGCGACGCTCGACTCGTCGTGGCTCGACGTGCGCTTCAGAAACGCCGATCTGCTTCATCACGACGGGAGTCTCCCGACCTCGCACGTCACCGGGAACGGCCGCGTGACCTGGGGCGACAAGTACCTGATTTACGATCTGGCCCTCGAGGCGCAGCCGCTGTCGTTCACGACGCTGTCGCATTCTTATCCGTTGATGCCGCTGCGCGGCAGCTACTCGGGACCTGTTCAGGTGAAAGGCACCTCGCCAAACCTGCTGGTCAACGCAACGCTCACCGGACCGGCCGGCACATTCGCGTACAGTGGATTGGTCGACGCCGACCCGCCCGAGTACGGCGCGCGCGGGAAACTCACGTCTACGAAGCTCGACGTGCGCACGCTGCTGGAGAGTGCCAGCCTGCCGCACACCCAGCTGACGGGCCAGTACGACCTCGACATTCGCGGGGAGGATCTCTCGACCCTGGCGGGCCGGGCGGTGGCGACGATCGAGCCGTCGACGCTGGCCGGATTTCACGTCGATCCTTCGGCGGCGCGGCTCCATTTCGCCGCCGGCGTCGCCACCATCGACACTCTGGCGCTCAACGCCAGCGGCCTGAGGGCGGAGGCATCGGGCACCTTCGGCCTGGGCGGCACGCATAGCGGCACCCTCAAGTTCCAGGCGGTGATGGATTCGCTGGCGCGTCTTCGCGCGCTGGTGCCGTCTCTGGCGACGGTCGCGCAGCTCGATTCCCTGCATGGCAGCGCCGAGCTGACCGGCGAGCTCACTGGCAGCGCCGAGCATCTGGCGCTCAACGGAATCCTGCGTGGCAACGACATCAGGCTCGGCGCGCGCAGCGTCGAGAGCGTGCGCGGAACGGTGCTGCTGGCGGATCTCACCAAGCAGCCTTCGGGCTCGCTGATCTTCGGCGCCGATACCGTGGCGCTGGGACCGGTGGGGTTCAACAGCATGAGGGCGTCGGTCGCCCTGGCGTCGCCGACTTCCGGCCACTTCAGCGCATCGATGCTGAGCGCCAGCGGGGTGCAGACAGATCTCGTCGGCAACATCACGCGCAGCGGCGACACGACCGTGGTGCGACTCGACAGCGCGGCGGTGGATGTCGACAGCGACAATAAATATCGCCTCGAGGCGCCGAGCAGGGTGGTGTCGTCGAAGGGCTTCCTGACTCTCGATTCGCTGATTCTCCAGCACAGCAGCAAGGCGAGGCTGATCGTGGAGAACGTGCGCTACAAGGGCGACTCGATTGCCGGACACATCAGGACCGACAGCGTCGACATGCGCTTGTTCAGGGCCTTCGTGCCGGGACTGGTGGACGCGCGCGGCGCCATCGTCGCCGACGTCGAAGTGCGCGGCGACGTGAAGCAGCCGAGGCTGTTCGGCCAGATCTCGCTGCCGGACGGAACCGCGGCGTTCTCGAACCTCGGCGCGCGGTTCAACCACATCAAGGCAGACATCGCGCTCTCGGGAGACAGCGTGCACATCAAGCAGCTGTCGGCGGAGACGGTGAAGGATCGACGCGGCACCCTCAATCTCACGGGGAGCGTCAGCTTCGAGCACTACGACAATCCGTCTTTCTCGCTCGTCGCGAATGCGTCGAACTTTCACGCCATCGACAAGCCCGGTCTCGCCGCGCTCGACATCTCGACCGGCCCGGCGGTCACTCTGACCGGGTCGACCGACGACGCGGTGATGCGCGGCACGGTCAGAGTGGAGCGGGGATCGATTTACATCCCGGACGTCCTGAAGAAGAACGTCGTCAATCTGGAAGATCCTGAATTCCAGAGTCTCGCCGACACGCTGCTCTCGCAGAATCGCGAAGTGATGCCGCGCGCACCGAAGTCGGTGGCGCGCAATCTTCGTCTGGAGAACGTGGCGGTGCAGATCGGCCCCGACGTGTGGCTCCGCTCGACGGAAGCGAACATCAAGCTGGGCGGATCACTGGGCGTCACACTGGCGCCGCAGAATCCGGGCGAGGCACCGCGCCTGGCGCTGGAGGGAACTCTCAGCGCCGATCGCGGGACGTACCGGCTGGATCTGGTTGATCCCTTCATTCAGCCGACCTTCGACGTGCAGAGCGGAACGCTGCGATTCTTCGGCGAATCGGACCTGAATCCGGGACTGGACATCCGCGCCATCCACACGGTTCGTCAGCCGCGGCAGAGCGCCAACGGTCGCGACGTGAGAGTCGAAGTAGATATCACCGGCACTCTGTCGAGGCCGCAGCTGGCGCTGAGGAATCCGGATAACCTGCCGCTCTCGGAGAGCGACTTGCTTAGCTACTTGGTGACCGGCGAGCCCGCGGTCGGTCTCGACAACGGGGGAACCCAGGCGATCGCCACTGGTCTGGGAATCCGCACGCTCGGCAACCTGCTGGTGAGCGCCGTGCCGCAGAACGTGCTCGATTACGTGGAGCTGCAGACCGCGGCGCCGGGCACCACTGATCCGACCCAGAGCACGACCAATCCATCATACTATGGATTGCTCAATACCCGCGCGATCCTTGGCAAGCAGCTGGGGACCAGGTGGTTCCTCGGTCTCAGCACCGGTCTGTGCTTCGTGAATCCGGCCGCGTTCAAGGAGAACCTGGGGCTGCAGCTGGAGTACAGAATCAGCGCGCTATACAGCGCCCAGGCGGCGATCGAGCCGGGCTCGAGCAGCACGCGATGCGATCGCGGCACCACTCAGAGCTTCACACCCACCCAGACGCCGCCCCAGCTCGGCTTCGACCTCTTTCGGAACTGGCGTTTCTAACGCACTGCTGGGTCGTCAGTTAAGCGCCCTTTCACCTGCCACTACATTTCAGCGGTGACAATGATGGCGAACAAGCTGCGCGAAAAAGATCTGATGATGTGCCGCTCCTGTGGGAACGAAGAGCGCGCTTCCGAAGGCTATCCGTGCGCGGACTGCGGGACGTTCGTCTGCATCATCTGCAACTTTCGCGGGGTGACGCTGTGCAAGTCGTGTCGGGCAAAACGACCCGAGCCGCCGCTGACACCGGACAAGACCAGGATCGATTGGCCGGAGCATTGAGCGAGCACGTAACCGCCATCGCGGCGATCGCACCGATGCTGTGCGAGCCCGATGTGAAAACAACCCAGGTTTCCCAGCTTCTCCACGGACACATCGGGCTGGTGATGGAACGGCGGGGATTGTGGCTGCACATCAAGGGCGCGGACGGCTACCCGGGCTGGGTGCACCAGGGCTACGTGGTCACTGTGCCCGAGCCGGTGCCCGTGCTGAGCGAGACGGGATGGAATGATCCGCGTCCATTGTCCCTCGGCTGCACGGTGCGCGACGCGCAGAACGCGACCAGAAAGCTTCCGCTGGGAGCGTTGATCACGGCCGGCCAGGAGCGAGTCGGCGGACTGGCGATGACGCGTGAAGAGCGGCGCGAGTCATTTCCGCCCAACGCCGATTCCATCACCGCGTCGGCAATGACGTACTTCGAGGGGACATCGTACGAATGGGGAGGCGTGACACCGTGGGGCTGCGACTGCTCGGGCCTGGTGTCGAGCTCCTTTCATCTGCACGGCGTCAACGTCCCGCGGGATGCCTGGATGCAGGCGATGACGGGCACCGCGGTCGAATCGATGGATCATCTGCAGCCGGCGGACCTGCTCTTTTTCTCGGATGACCCGGAAGGAAAGATCACCCACGTCGCCATCTCGCTCGGCGGGACCCGCGTCGTTCATCTCGCGCTCGGCCGCGGAGGGTACGCGGTCGACGATCTCCACGGCGGAGATGAATACACGGACTTGTTGACACAGCGCTTCCGATTCGCCAGACGCATCCTCAAGACCTGAGGATTACGGACTAACTGCTCCGGACCGCGGGCCAAGTCCTGAGGGCTGTCGGCTAAGGTCTGAGGGCTGCTGACCAACAACTATTGCGTACTGCTGACGAACTGCGGATTGGGACACTAATTCCGCAGTGAGGGCGTATTGCGAGCTACGCACCGGCCAAAAGCGAATAGTGGAGGAACTTGCCTTTTGTTTTGTCCGCAGGGCGCAGCTCGGAGCGGTTAGTCAGCAGTCCGAAATACGTGCGCAGTGCGGAGTTAGTCTCCCAACCCGCAGTTCGTCAGCAGTACGAAGTGGTAGTTGGTCCGCACCCCGCCATATTTGCTTCGTGTTCAGCTGACCATGCCGTTGGGGGCCGCGCCCATGATCGGTTGCGGTGGCCCATTCACGAACAGTCTTGCCGCCGCGGTCGGCTTGTCATCCAATGCCACTTGCATCGTGTACTGGCCGGCCATGTTGAGCGGCAGGTCGACGACGGCGATGATGGGGAGGTCGACCTCGAACACCGGGTTCGACGCGGGGGCAACGTTCATTTCGCCGCTGGATGCCCACAGCTCCTCGTCGAGCGGGCTCAGCCAGCGAAAGGCGAGCTTGTGACTGCCGACGTCGTCGCCGTTCGCCTTGAGGCGGACGATGAAGTGAGTGCGGGGATGGATGGTCGGCAGCCCGGCCACCTGCACCGCGTCGAAGACGCCGAGGACGTTGAGCTTTCCTTCCTGGGACAGATTGGCGGCATCAGCGAAGACGGCGAACGAGATGTGCATCATCCAAAGTAGCCGGGCCGAGTCGTGGGCGGCTAGCTTTCTTCGATGACAGAATCAGTTGGACGTACTCCGACCTTCGCCGGATCTGCCGCGCAGCATTCGTTCGGGATCACGGATGTCCTGCTTTTCACCATGGCGGTGATCTGGGGAGTCAATTTCGTGGTCGTCAAGTACGCGACACGCGTCTTCAATCCAGTCGCCTTTACAGGCCTTCGCGTCGGCACCGCCGCATTGTTCCTCGGCGGCGTCGCCATGGCATGCGGTGGGATCTCGCTCCGGCGAGCCGATGTGGTGCGCCTGATGCTGCTGGGCGCACTCGGTAACGGACTCTATCAGATTTTCTTCATCCACGGCGTCGCCCGCACGCGCGCCGGCAACGCCGCGCTGATCATCGGGTCTGCGCCCGCATTCATCGCGCTGATCGCCAGATTTCGCGGCATGGAGCGCGTGAAGCGCCTGACGCTCGCCGGTATTGCTTTGTCGGTGATCGGGGTGGCGCTGGTCATGATTGGAAGCGCTGGGGCGGCGCACGGCGAGCCATCCCTCCTCGGCACCGTGCTCGTTTTCCTTGGCGTCCTTTGCTGGTCGTGGTACACGATCCTGCTACAGCCCTTTACCACACGCATCGATGTGATTCAGCTGTCCGCAGTAACCATGATCGGCGGGGCGATCCCACTTATCGTCGCATCGGCTCCGGCGCTGATCGCCACCGATTGGTCGAAAGTCGGCGTCGGTGGATGGTCCGCGCTCGTTTATTCGAGCGCGTTCTCGATGGGTATCGCGTATTTCTTCTGGTATCGGGGACTGCGAGTGCTCGGTCCCACTCGAACCGCCGTGTACGCCAACCTCCAGCCCATCGTCGCCCTGCTCGTCGCCTGGGGATTCATTGGCGAGGTCCCGACCGTTTTCCAGGGCGTCGGCGCGGCGACCATCATCGCGGGCGTCTTCCTCACCAGAACATGAGGCTCGTTCTCTTCGACATCGACGGCACGCTCCTCAATTCCGCCGGACTGGGCAGGGACTCCATGCGGAGCGCGCTGAAATCGATATTCGGCTCGCCCGGGGATCCGTCGTACAGATACGATGGCAAGACCGACAAGCAGATCGTCCGGGATTCGATGCGGCTCGAAGGGCACAGCGACGAGCACATCGATTCGCGGATGGAGAAGCTGCTCGAGACTTATCTCGAAGGGCTGCGAACCGGCGCGGCCAGCGGAAAGTTCAAAGTCCGTCCCCTCGACGGGGTTCCGGAGATTCTCGACGCCCTCGAGGCGCGCGACGACGTAGTGCTGGGACTGCTCACTGGCAATGTGGAGCCGGGAGCGCGGATCAAGCTCAGGCTGGCTGGCATCGACCCCGACCGTTTCCGCGTCAACGCCTTTGGCTCCGACCACGAGCATCGTCCAGCGCTGCCGGCGATCGCGCAGCGCCGCGCCGGTGAGCAGCTCGGGCTCGATCTGGCCGGCGATCGGCTGGTGGTGATCGGCGACACACCGGCCGACATCGAGTGCGGCCGATCTCTGGGCGCCAAGTCGATCGGAGTAGCGAGCGGGCACTACACGGTCGAGCAGCTCCGCGAGCACAATCCTTACGCCGTCTTTCCTTCGCTCGCCAACACAGCGCAGGTGCTCGACACCATCGTCAATGCGTGAGGTCGAGCTCAAGGCAATCGTCGACGACCTGGCGGATCGCCGTCGCAAGATCGAAGAGGCCGGCGCGATACTGGAGTTCGAGGGCACCCTCTCGGACCGTCGCTACGATACGACCGCGCGAGAGCTCTCCGCTCGCGATGAAGTGCTGCGCGCGCGGCGCTACTCCGACTCGGGAGGCATCCGCACTTTTCTGGACTGGAAAGGTCCGACCGAGGTCCGCGACTCTTACAAGGTGCGCGAAGAGCTCACTACGAAGGTCGACGATTTCGAATCTCTGGAAACGATCCTCGAGCGCCTCGAATTCGCGCTCGTCGGCCAGATCGACCGGACCATCGCCCAATACCGCCTCGGCAACGCCACCGTGCGCTTCGAGATCTACCCGCGAATGGACGTGCTCGTGGAAGTGGAGGGCGACCCCGCTGCGATCGAGGATGCCATCGAGGCTCTCGGGATTCCCCGCGGCACCTTCTCGAGCGAGAGGCTGGCGAGTTTCGTGACCGCCTTCGAGAGAAGGACGGGGGTCAAGGCTGCTCTCTCGGAGGGAGAGCTGTAGAAGATTTTCGCTGGCGCAGTCAATCGTTGGCGCCGTGGTGCATTCCCGTTGCTTCCCCCGATAATCCGGATAGATTCACTCGGCAATGAATTGTCGATTTGCGCGATGGATCAGTGGTCTGGTTCTGTCGCTCGTTGCGGCCAGCGCGCTGCCCGCACAGGAAAACCCAGCCAAGCGACTCGCCAGCATCGTCGGCGTCGCAGTAGAGGAGTACGGCAAAGCCGTCGATGATCAGGGAAAGCTCATCTCGAAAGATGAGTACGACGAGACGTCGGGCTTCCTGACCGATGCCAGACAGGTCGCGGCACGCCTCAACTCCTACGACGCCGCGACGACGCGCGCGATTCTCGATACCCTGATCGCGGCAGTCAGGGCGAAGCAGCCGCCGGCTGCCGCGCGCCAGCTCCACCAGCGTTTCCTCACATCGCTCGGCACCGCCGGGGCCATGGACCTGCCAAAAGGCCCGCTGATCATCGGCGCCGGCCACCAGCTCTTCGTGCAGAACTGCTCGTCGTGCCACGGCGTCGTCGGTGGTGGCGATGGTGCATTGGCGCACACGCTGAGCACCGCGCCGCCGGCCATCGGCTCGCGTCAGCTCACACCGGAGCTGACGCCGAGCCTGGCTTACAACGTCATCTCCGTCGGAGTGCGCGGGACGGCCATGCCTGCCTTCAGCGCCACGCTGTCGCCCCAGCAGCGCTGGAACGTCATCAACTACATCTACTCGCTGCGCGGTGAGCCGCTCGTCATTCCCGCGGCGCAGCCCGACGCGACGCGCCAGCTCACGGACACCGCCTCGCCGGTAATCATTGCGCTGCTGGACAGCGCGCTCGATTTCGCCAGGCAGGGCAGGACTGCCGAGGCCGGCGATCGCGCTTTCGACGCGTACATCGCCTTCGAGCCGCTCGAGACCCCCGCGCGCGCCAAGAAGCCGGGGCTCGTCTCGACGATGGAGCGGCACTTCGCCGACTTCAAGGGAGCGCTTCGCCGCAGCGACATTGCCGCGGCGACGAAATCACGCGACGCCATTCTCGACGGCCTCCCCTCGGTGGTCAGCCTCACTCAGCAGGCGCCGTCGGGAAGCTGGGAAGCATTCTTCCAGTCGTTCCTCATCATTCTGCGCGAAGGCTTCGAGGCGATTCTCGTCATCGGCGCCGTCGTGGCGTTTCTCCTGAAGACGGGACACCGGGAGCGGCTTCGGTCGATCTGGCTCGGCATCGCCCTCGGTCTCGTCGCCAGTCTCGCCACTGCGGTAGTGCTGAAGACGATCCTCGCTGCCATGCCGGCCAGTCGCGAAATCGTGGAAGCGGTGACGATGCTGGTGGCGGTGGTGGTGTTGTTCTCAGTGAGCTACTGGCTGATCTCCAAGGTCGAAGCCGCGAAGTGGCAGAAGTTCATCCGCGACAAGGTCACCGCCGCCCTCGAGCACGGTGGCGGCAAAGCGCTCGCGCTGGTGGCATTCCTCGCCGTCTATAGAGAAGGCGCCGAGACCGCGCTCTTTTATCAGGCGCTGTTCAACGAAGGGCCCAACCTCGGTCTGCCGCTCACGCTCGGCATCATCGTCGGCTTCGCCGCGCTCGCGGTGATTTTCACGTTGTTCTATCGCTACGGCGTAAGAATTCCCATGCGACCGTTCTTCACGGTCACCAGCCTGCTGCTCTATTTCCTCGCTTTCGTGTTCATGGGTAAAGGCGTGCGCGAGCTGCAGGAGGGCAACATCATGCCGATCACCGTGATCCCCCACGGTCCGCACGTGGAAGCGATCGGCATTTATCCCAGCGTCGAGACGCTCATCGCGCAGGCGATACTGATCGTTCTGCTGGTGTTCGCGACGGTCAGGACTTTCTGGCCCGGCCACAAGAACGAAGCGGAAGGCGCCGAGGCGTAGCATTTGCCGCAGATTTCGGATATCCGGAGGTTTGCATGAGCACGACAGCCGCTGCCGATACCCAACGCGGAATCCGGCCCACCGAATACAGACTTCCTGATTCGACCCATCTCGGGCGGGTTCGCCTTCAGGTCGCTGATCTGGAGCGGTCGATCGGATTCTACGAGAAGGTGCTGGGCCTTCGCACGATTCAGAGCGATGACGATTCCGCGAGCCTCGGGCCCCACGGCGAGGACCGAGTCATCGTCCATCTGCGCCAGCTTCGCTCGGCGCGGCCGGTGCCCCGGCGAGGCCTGCTCGGCTTGTATCACTTCGCGATTCTGCTGCCCGACCGCGCGTCGCTCGGTCGATTCGTCGCGCACCTCGGCGAGATCGGCGCGTACGCCGGAATGTCGGACCATTTCGTCAGCGAGGCGGTCTATCTCACCGATCCCGACGGGCTCGGGATCGAGGTCTACGCCGATCGCCCGCGCGACGCGTGGAAGTACGACGAGCGGCAGCTGTACATGACCACCAACCACCTCGATGTCGACGATCTGGTGCGGGCAGCCGGCGGTGAGCGTTGGAAAGGGATGCCGGCGGGAACCGTGCTGGGCCACGTCCACCTGTACGTTGACGACATCGAAAAGGCCGAAGCATTTTATCACCAGGCACTCGGCTTCGACAAAGTCGTGTGGAGCTACCCGGGTGCGCTGTTCATGTCGGCCGGTGGATACCATCACCACCTCGGCACCAATACCTGGGCGCGGGGCGCCCCGCCGGCAAGCGATGCCGACGCGCGGTTGCTGGAGTGGGAGATCGTGGTGCCGACGAAGAAGGACGCCCAGGAGGCGGCGCTTCACGTGAAGCATGCTGGCTACCCCGTCAAGGAGGAGAGTGGGGAATGGGTTCTCACCGACCCGTGGGGCACCAGTCTCAGGCTGGTGGCGGGCAAGTGATGCGACGTGTAGCTGTGATCGCGGCCGCGGTGCTCGGTGCCGCCTGCGCTCGGCAGATGCGCTCGTCGGCCGGCGGGTCGGCGTTCGCCTCGGATGCGGCGGCGATCAAGGCGATGTTCGACACCACCGCCGCCGGGTGGAACCGCGGCGAGCTGCCGGTCTATCTCTCGGGCTACGTTGATACGGCTACGGCGATGGGGTCGACTGGACTGGTGCGGGGCGTGCGGGGCATCGAAGCGCAGATGCGCGCCGGGTTCTGGCGAACCGGCCGTCCTTTGCAGTCGCTGAGCTACGATCACCTCGAGATCCGCCCGATCGGACCGGACCAGGCCATCGCGTCCGGGCAGTACATTCTTACCGGCGGCGGCCGTCCCGACCGCACCGGCTGGTTCTCGACCATTTGGGTCCGCACTCCAAAGGGATGGCGGATGGTGCACGATCACTCATCATGACGACATTGAAAAACAAATTCATCCCCGCGCTGGTGCTGGCGACGTCTGCGTTGCTCTCGGGGTGCGGCGATTCTTCCGGGCCCACCTCGCTCGACACCAACGGGGCGCTACAGAGCCTCGCACTCGGTCTCCAGAGTACCGACCCGGCTGTCGGCTCGCCCACCGCTCCCGATCTTGCGTCGATCTTCGCTGGCATCGCGCCGCTAGTGAGCCAGACCAGCATCACCATCGACGGCGCCTCGCAGCAAATGTACGCCGTCGGGTTCCGCGAGAGTTTTCCGGACGGAACCTGCGAGGAAAATCTCTTCGTCGATCCGACCTTTCCGCCCCCGCCCGGCGTCTGCACTCCACCTTCGATGAACACCGAGCTGGTCTTTTGGCAGTCGCACTCAGCGACGCAGGCCCCGGATCGCATGCTGTTCGTGGATACCGATCCGGGCACCATTGATTTCGATGTGACTTCTTCGCTCGAACCCCAATTCCTGGGGTTTGCGATTTACGTCCAGGGCCAGAACGACGTTTGGTCGTCGCTGTCGGGGAGCATGACCAGCACTGTGACAGGAACTGCTCAGACCTGCAGCATCCCCCTGCCACCATATGCCAAGACCGCGACGTGCAGCGTTGCGAACTTCGACGAGCAGGGGCAGATGGTCCTGGAGCCCTTCACCCTCGATCAGACTAGCACCAGGCAGATGACGATCGCGATTCCGAGGCAGACTCTGCACGGCTTCTGGCTGGCGATCACCGAGACCCAGCCGTACACGATAACAGTGTTGGCGAATCGCTTCAGGATGCTGGCGCCGCGGCTAAGTCGCGTCGCGCCTTACTTCAGACCGGCGCGGTAACTCCCGCCGGCGGCTCGATTACGCCGGCTGCGCGGCGTAGATGCCGGGTGCTTCGTCGTGCGGAGTACGCCGCATGTACATCCAGACGGCACCGCCAATGGCGAAGAGCAACGCGATCACCTGCGCCATGGTGAATGTCCCGAACAGGAAACGGTCGTCCTTGGCGCGAACGAACTCGATGAGGAAGCGCTCTATTCCGGCCAGGAGACAGTAGAGGCCGAACAGCCACCCTTCCGCGTGCTTGTGGTCGCGGAAGCGCCACAGGATCAGGAACATCACGAAGCCCAGGGCGACCTCGTACAGCTGGGTGGGGTGGACCGACAGCACCTGATTCGGGGATGTGCCAAGGCCGGGCTGGATGTGAAAGAGCTGGGTCATGTTGGCCACCGTCGAGGGCGGGGCTCCATTGGGAAACGAGACTGCCCACGGCCCGTTCCATGGACGACCGTAGTCGTCGCCCACCGCCCAGCATCCGGTGCGTCCGATCGAGTATGCCGCTGCGATCGCCGGCCCGGCGACGTCGCTGATGCGGGTGAAGCTGAGGCGCTTGCGATGGATGACGAGGTAGCACGCGAGCATGCCGCCGAGCAGTCCGCCCCAGAACACGAAGCCCGCTCTGCTGAGCAGCGCCCCGAAATCGTGCATCAGAATCGCGTAGTAGATCTTTCCGCCGAGCAGACCGCCGATGACTGCCGCGAAGATGAGGTCGCCAATCGGCTCCGGGTCGTGGCCACGCCTTGCCAGCTCCCGCTGGGCGATGATCTGCGCGATGACGAAAGCGAGCAGCACGGCCAGTCCGAACCCGGTGAGCTGGAGCGGACCGACGTTGTAGGAGAACGGCTGGTGGGTGATGGAAGCGAAAATCCTGTGCATTCGTTTGAATCTAGGCTGCGACCAGTCCCGGGATAGGGCTGCTGGCGTAGGCATTGAGATCGAGTCCGGAGCGCTCTCCGGCCTCGAAACGGAAAAAAGCGGCGCGGGCGATCATCGCCGCGTTGTCGGTGGCGAGCCGCGGGCTGGGAGTAAAGACCTGAATGCCTGCCGGCTCGAGCTTCTCCCTCATGGCGGCGGCGAGGGTGCGGTTGCAGGCGACGCCGCCGCCGAGCACGACGCGCCGGCGCGAATGCGCATCGGCGGCTCGCGACGTTTTTTCGACGAGAGTGTCGATGAGCGCATCCTGGAATCCGCGGGCGATGTCGGCTTTGTCGCGCTCGATGTTCTCCGAGGCGCGAACGGCGTTGAGAACCGCCGTCTTCAGGCCGCTGAAGGAGAACGCGTAGTAGTCATCGTCGCCCGGCACGGCATTGCGACGGAGCATCGGCCGGGCGAATCTGAAGCGTTTGGGATCACCGTCGCGCGCCAGCTGCTCGACGTAGCGTCCGCCGGGGTAGGGCAGTCCGAGCAGCTTGGCGACCTTGTCGAACGCCTCGCCGGCGGCGTCGTCGCGGGTAGCGCCGAGGAGCTTGTAATTCCCCCACGCCGCGACGTCGAGGAGCAGAGTGTGACCGCCGGAAATGAGCAACGCAGTGAAAGGCGGCACCGCGTCGCGGTGCTCCAGCGCTGCGGCGAACAAATGACCTTCCATGTGATGCACGCCGATGAGCGGGATGCCGCGGGAAAACGCCAGCGCCTTTCCGTAGCTCACCCCGACGAGCAGCGCTCCGACGAGTCCCGGAGTATTGGTGACCGCGATGGCGTCGAGATCATCCAGGCTCGTACCGGCCTCCTCCACGGCGCGCTGGACCACCGGCACGATGCTGGTGAGGTGCGCCCGCGATGCGATCTCCGGGACCACACCACCGAACACGCGGTGCACGTCCTGCGAGAGAATCACCAGCGATTTCTGCTCGACGTCGTCGCCGCGTCCCTCGAGGACTGCCGCCGACGTCTCGTCGCACGACGTCTCGATGCCAAGGATGCGCGTCATGCTACTCGGTTCGCTCGGCGAGCAGCCGGTCTACCAGCGCACGCTCGTCTGGCGCATTCCAATCGGTTGCCTGCATCAGCTTCTTTCGGATCACGCCGTCCTTGCCGACGATGAAGGTCTCCGGGTATCCGGAGATGTCGTACATGTCGACGATCTTCCCCTGGGGATCGTGCAGGATCTCGAACGTGAGGCCGTACTGTTTCGCGAAGGCGCGTATGGCGGAGTCGGTGCCGGGATCGTCGATGCTGACGGCCAGAATTCTCAGTCCCTTCGGCCCGTACTCCTTGTGCAGCGCTTCGATGCTGGGCATTTCCACCCGACACGGCAGGCACCACGTCGCCCAGACGTTGAGCATCACCACCTGGCCGCGATACTCGGCGAGACTCTTCGGTTTGGGGATGGAGTCGAGGGTGTAGGCGGTGAAGTTCGGCGCTTCGCTACCCAGCTCGACGGGGAACAGCTCCTTCCGCAGGTAGTGCGTGCCGCTCCAGGCGACGGCGACGACGACGGCGGCGACCAGAGCGGCGACGCCGAGCTGCTTGCGACCGGTCATACCGTGATGGCGCAGCGAGAGCGAAGCTCTTCGATCTCCGCTTCCGGGTCCTTTGCCGAAAAGATGGCGTTGCCGGCGACGAAGGTGTCGGCGCCGGCCTCGAAGACGGACTTGATGGTCTTGCGATCGATGCCGCCGTCGACCTCGAGAAAAGCGGTGCTGCCATTCTCGGCCAGCATCTCGCGGGCACGGCGCACTTTGTCGATGGAGTTCCGGATGAATTTCTGGCCGCCGAAGCCCGGATTGACCGTCATCACCAGCAGCAGGTCGAGGTCGGTGACGACTTCGCCGACTGCGCTGAGCGGCGTCCCCGGATTCACCACCGCGCCGGCGCGGCAGCCGAGCTCGCGAATGCGATTGAGCTGGCGCTGCAGGTGCGGCGAGACTTCGGTGTGGATCGACATCCCGTTGGCGCCGGCGGCGGCGAAGTCGTCGAAGTAGTTCTCCGGCTCGACGACCATCAGGTGCACGTCGAGCGGTAATCGGGTGAGCTTGCGCACCGATTCGATGATTTTGGCCCCGAAGGTGAGATTCGGAACGAAGCGTCCGTCCATCACGTCGATGTGGATCCAGTCGGCGCCGCCTGCTTCCAGCATTGTGATCTCATCGGCGAGCCGCGACAGATCCGCGCTCAGAATCGAAGGCGCGATGCGAACGGGCATTAGCGGGAAGCGGGAAGCGGGAAACGGGAAGCGGAAGTATCCGGTGGCGGGACGGCGGGGCTGGTGTCGATACGCAGCGAGGGGGGTGCTGGGAAATGTGAGACCGTCAGGCTCACCGGGCCGCCGGCAGAGATCGTTTGACCCGCGGCAGGGAGCTGGCGGATCACGGTGTTCTCCGGCTGCAGCGAGCTGGTGTCGCGCGACGTGCCGGCGATCCGCAAGCCGAGCTGCTCGACCATAGATCTCGCTTCACCCATGCTGCGGCCGTAGAGATCCGGCATCTGCACCGTCGCCGGTCCTTTGCTGAGAACGATGTCGACCGTGCCCGGCAGCTGAACCTGCGTGCCTGCCTGCGGCGAAGTGGAGATCACCAGCCCACGCGGCGCATCGGCCAGCTGCTCGCTGACGTTTCCCATGGTGAGGCCGGTGTTCTCGATGGCGATGCGCGCCTGCTGCTGGGACATGTTGGTCGTGACCGGCACTTCGGCCGTCTTCTGGCCGGCGCTCAGCGCCAGCACGACGGCGGTGCCGCGTTTCTGCCTGCTGCCGGCGGGCGGATCTTCCTGGAGGACAATGTTGGCCGGAATGGTCCGGTGAAAGCGCGATTCACCCTGCTGCGCCGGGAATCCCGCTTTCTGCAGCAGAGCCGACGCGTCCTCGAAAGTTTTTCCCACGACGTTGGGCAGAATGCCGTCGTCGGGCAGCACTTCAGCGGGGAACGCAAACAGGAATACCGCCGTGTAGGCGAGAAGGAATCCTCCCGCCGCGGCAATCAGGTATGGCATCGCACGCCGGGGAAGCGCGCGGACGTTCATTTCAGCTGACCCTGCGCAGACGAGCGGCGAAAGCGCCGTCGGTGCCGTGACGCTGCGGCAGCACGCGAAGCCTGCCGTTGTCGAGCAGCTCCGCCGGCATCGTTCCGTCGGGCGGCGGCTCTATGATCCAATCCGGATTATCCGACAGGAACGAGTCGACCTGCGCGTCGTTCTCCTCGGGCTCCAGCGAGCAGGTGCTGTAGATGAGGAGTCCCCCCGGCTTCACCACCTGCGCCGCGGCCCGGAGAATGGGCTTTTGCAGCGCCGACATCACCGCGATGTCCGACACCTTGATGCGCCAGCGCGCGTCGGGGTGGCGGCGGAACGTGCCGGTGCCGGTGCAGGGGACGTCGATGAGAACCGCGTCGATGGGCGGGATCGCCGGATTCCTGGCGTCGGCGACCAAAGGAAAGATGTTGGTGCTCTCCAGGCGCCTCTGATTGGCGATGAGCCGCTGCAGGCGCGCGAACGATTTGTCGCTCGCCACCACCGTGCCGGCGGTGCGCGACAGTTCGAGCGATTTGCCACCGGGCGCCGCGCATAGATCCGCGACTGTCGCGCCGCTGGGAATCGCCGCGTACTGGGTGACCAGTGTCGCCGCCGGATCCTGGACGAAAAACAGTCCCTTCTTGAACGCGCCGAGCTCGGTGAACGTCGTTCCGCCCGAGATGGCGATGCTGTCGCGCGCGTACGGCGCTTCGGCGACGTGCACGCCGGCGGCTTCCATCATCGCCTCGAGCTGCTCGCGCACGATCCCGTACGGACGAATCACTACCGGCGCGTCGGCGTTGTTGAGAGTGAGCAACCGCTCCGTCTCCTGCTCTCCCCACCGATCGATCCAGCGGGCTACGAGCCAGCGGGGATGAGAAAATCGGAGGGACAGAGCCTCGCCCGGATCGGCCGGCGTCGACGGAGTCAGCTGGTCGCGCTCGCGGTCGGTGCGTCTCAGCACGGCGTTCACGAGCTTGCTGGCGCCGATCCCGTGACGGCGCTTGGCCAGCTCCACAGTCTGGGCGATGGCCGCATAAGCGGGCACGCTCCCCATGTGGAGCAGCTGATAGACGCCGAGCCTGAGCAGGTCGATCACGTCGGGATCGAGACGCACCAAACCGCCGCGCACGCGCTCGGACAGAACGGCATCGACCATCGCCCGCTGGCGCAGCATTCCGTAGACGAGCTCCCGGGTCCAGCGCCGATCGCGGGCGTCGAGTGGGCCGATGCGTCGCTCGAAGGACTGGTCGAGGAACTCGCCGCGCCGGAGATCGACGCACACCTCGGCCGCGACCGCGCGGGCGGCGGTGACGCCGCCGATCGTCGTCGCTGTCGCGCTCACGATCTGGCTCCCAGCATTCCCGTCGTCGGAGAGGAAGGCACCGCCACTTCGCGCCGCGGCATTCTGCCGGCGAGATAGGCGTGTCTTCCGGATTCGACGGCGAGCTTCATCGCCCCCGCCATCCGCACCGGCTCCTGCGCAGCCGCGATTCCCGTGTTCATCAGAATTCCATCGACGCCCTGTTCCATCACGATGCAAGCATCGGACGCTGTCCCCACCCCGGCATCGACGATCACCGGAACGGAAAGTCTCTGCTTGATGGTGCGGATCGCATAAGGATTCAGCATGCCGAGCCCGGATCCGATCGGCGACGCGAGCGGCATCACCGCCACCGCTCCGGCTTCCTCGAGCTTGAGCGCGGTGATCAGGTCGTCGTTGGTGTAGGCGAGAACCCTGAATCCTTCGCCGGTGAGGGTCTTCGTCGCCTCGAGCAGGCCGGCCGTATCCGGCAGCAGCGTCTGCTGGTCGCCGATCACCTCGAGCTTCACCCACTCGTTGAATCCGGCGGCGCGCGCCAGATGCGCGTAGCGGATCGCCTCCGCGGCGCTGTAGCATCCGGCGGTATTGGCGAGCAGAAAGTAGTGGTCGGGATCGAGATGATGGAGGATGCCTTCACCCTTCGTGCGATCGAGGTCGACGCGCCGCACCGCGACGGTTACGACTTCGGCGCCGGATGCTTCGATCGCCTCGATCATCTGCGAGTTCGACGCGTACTTGCCGGTGCCGACCATCAGGCGCGAGCGGAACTCACGACCGGCGATGACCAGTGGCCGGGGATCGACGAGGGTCTCGGTGGAGATCAGATCGGCGTGCGCCATCGTCACTCAGCCCCCGCCCACGAAATGGACGATCTCCAGCACGTCGTTCAACGCCAGCTCGAGCGACGCAAACGATGCGCGATCGCGCAGGATCGTCCCGTTGCGCTCGACGACGACGGTGCGCGCGTCGAGCTGGAGCGACGCCAGAAAATCAGCCAGCGTCCAGCCCGCCGGGATGCGGCGCTCGGCGCCGTTCACGGCCAGAGTGAGCTCCTCTCCGGTGACGACTTCAGTCACGATTCCCGCTGCGTCGATCATACCTGTGAAAGATAGCGGCTCGCAGCGAGTTCGGAATTCTCGTCGTTCCAGATTCCGCGGATTGCCGCGACCCCGTGCGCCCCCCGGTGAACGAGCGATCTCACGTGCTCGGGCCGGATTCCGCCGATCGCAATGACGGGAAAGCGCACCGCCGCGACGACGTCGTTGATGAAGGTCGTCTCCTGGCGCGGCATGCCCGGGTGCGACGGAGTCTCGAAAACGCTCCCCGCCACGCACCACTCGGCGCCGGCGCGCTCGGCGTCCCGCGCTTCGTCCGGCGAATGCACGCTCGCCCCGACCCGCAGCGCCGGCGCGATACGCCGGACATCGGGAACCGCGATCGATTTGTGGGTGAGCTGGACGCCCTGAACCCCGCACGCCAGCGCGATGTCGACGCGATCGTTTACGATGCACCAGCACTTTGTCTGCTCGTGCAGCTCGATCAGCGCCAGAGTTATCGAGAAAAGCGTCGGCGAGTCGAGCAGCTGCGAGCGGACGTGAATGGCGCCCTTGTCGCCGAGGACCCGCATGACGCCCAGCGCCTTACGCAGAAATCCGGGGCGTAGCATGATCTCGTCGTTCGTGACGGCGTGCACCAGCGGCAGCTCCGCCATCGGCGCCGCGTCTGATTCCATCGCGGGGGCGGTCAACCCCCGTACCTGTCGCCAACGGCGACCCCGCGGCCCCGCGCCCACTCGTGCGCGCTCATCCGCTTTTTCCCCTGCGGCTGCACGTCGCTGATGCGCACGGCGTCGATGCCGCAGGCGATCACCAGCTCGCCGGTGACCTTGAGCACTTCCCCCGGCTCGGCCCTGATCCCGTCCATCACCTTCGGGCCGAAGAGCTTGACGTCGCCCTTGGGCGTCCTGGTGAAGGCGCCAGGCTTGGGATCGTAGGCGCGGATGTGCCGCGAGATCTGCAGCGCCGTGTCCCGCCAGTTGATGCGGGCTGACTCCCGATTGACCTTGGGCGCGTAGGTGGCAAGCGCACCATCCTGCGGGCGCTCGATGACCTTGTCGAGCGACATTAGCGTCAGCGTCTCCACCAGCGCCAGGGCGCCGAGCTCGGCGAGTCGCAGCTGGAGCTCGCCGTAAGTCTCGTCCTCGAAGATCGGCGTCGCCGCCTGCAGCAGGATCGGGCCCGCGTCGAGCGCGGGGACGATCCGCATCACCGTCACCCCCGTCTCCGCGAGGCCGTCGCGAATCGCCGCCTGGATCGGCGCCGCGCCACGCAGCAGCGGCAGCAAGGAGGCGTGGATGTTGAGAGTGCCGAGCCGCGGAGTGTCGATGATCTTCTGCGGCAGGATATGGCCATAGGCGACCACCACCGAGATGTCGGGCTTGAGCTCCTCCAGCATCTTGAACAGCGCCAGGTCGCGCGCGTTCTTCGGCTGATGCAGCGGAATCTCCTCGTCCACCGCGATCTGCTTGATCGGTGACGGGATGATCTCGCGAGACCTGCCCTGCGGCTTGTCGGGCTGAGTCACGACGCCGACGACGTCGAATCCTTCGCCGACGAGCGCGCGCAGCGCCGGCGCCGCGAACTCCGGCGTCCCCCAGAATACGACCCGCACTACATCTCCGATTCGTTGGCGTGGTGGTGCTCGCCTTTCACCTCGGCGCGGACTTTCCTGATGAACCCCGGATAGTCTTCCTTCGATTTCTCCCACTTGGACATCGCCGACCGGCGCTTGAGTGGACTCAGATAATCGATGAACAGCTTTCCATCGAGATGGTCGATCTCGTGCTGGATGCAGCGCCCGAGTAGCTCCGACCCCGACGCCTCGTATTCCACCCCGTTCTCGTCGAGGGCGCGAAAGGTGACGGTGAAAGGCCGGACGACGTCGCCGTAGATCTCGGGGATGGACAGACAGCCTTCTTCGGCTTTGTCGGGGTCGCCCTCGGTGGCGAGGATCTCCGGATTGATCAGCACGAACTTCGCGCCGTCGACATCCACTACCGCCAGCCTCTCGGTGCGCCCGACCTGCGGCGCGGCCAGACCGATGCCCTCGGCCGCGTACATAGTCTCGAACATGTCGGCGATGAGCCGGCGGAGCTCGTCGTCGATCTCGGTGACGCGCTTCGTCGGCTTGCGCAGGACCGGGTCGCCCAGCACCCGGATGTCGAGGATGCTCACCCAGCCGTCACGTTGGAGGTGGTGACCGTCCTGTTGATCTTGGCGATGCGGCCGCGCTCGATGATGAGCCGGGTGTCCCCCGACTTGATGGTGACACGATCGTCCATCCCGGACGACTTGTCGTCACCGCCCTTCTCCTTGATGAAGATCACTTCGCCAACCACGCCGCCTGTCGTCACGATCTCGTCTCCCTTCTTCAGAGTGCGCACCATCTCGTCGTGCTGCTTGCGCTGGTTGGACTGCGGGCGAATCAGGATGAAGTAGAAGATCGCGAAAATCGCTCCATACATGAAAATGGAGCCGAGGATTGGATTGGCGTTCATATGTGCTGAGCCCGGGAGGGAATTGTTGCGAGGTTGTCAGACTGCGATTGACGACGCGCTGCGGTAGCGGGCGAGCCAGTCGCGCGACCATGAGTCCAGATCGCCGCCAAGGATTGCCTGCCGCGCCGCGCGAGCGAGCGACAGCAGGAAATGTACATTGTGCAGGGAGAGGAGGCGCAGTCCGAGTATCTCGTCCGACACGAACAGGTGTCTGATGTAGGCTCTGCTGAATCTGGAGCAGGCGGAGCAGCCGCAATCCGGATCCAGCGCGCGCGGATCGGTGCGGTACTCGGTGCGCTTGATGTTGAGGCGGCCTTCGCTGGTGAACACCGCGCCGTTGCGGCCCATGCGGGTCGGTGCGACGCAGTCGAACAGATCGACGCCGCGCCGGATGCCCTCGACCAGGTCTTCGGGAAATCCCACTCCCATCAGATAGCGGGGATGGGTTTTCGGCAGCTCATCGTCGACGACTTCGATCATCTCGTACATCGCTTCCTTCTCTTCGCCCACCGAGAGTCCGCCGATGCCAAACCCCGGCCAGTCGTGCATCTCGCGGATGGCGGTCGCTGCTTCGCGACGCAGGTGGGGGTGAATTCCGCCCTGGACGATGGGGAACAGCGCCTGGGGGAAGCGGGAAGAGGGAAGCGGTAGGCGCTCGATTTCGGCGAGGCATCGCGCCAGCCAGCGGATGCTGCGGTCGCTGGCGTCCCGCGCCGATGACTCGTCGGACTGTCCGGGGATGACGTGATCGAACTGCATGATGACGTCGGCGCCCAGGTTGCGCTCGATCTGCATCACGCTCTCGGGGGTAAAGAACCGGCGCGAGCCATCGATGTGGGACTGGAACTCGACGCCCTGCTCGTCGACCGTGCGCAGCTGGGCCAGTGAGAAGACCTGAAAGCCGCCCGAGTCGGTGAGAATGGGCCGGCCCCAGCCCATGAAGGCGTGCAGGCCACCCATCTCGCGGACGACCTCATCACCGGGCCGGAGGTGGAGATGGTAGGCATTGCCGAGTATCATCGTCGCGCCCATGGCGACCAGGTCGTCGGGGTCGAGAGCTTTGACGGATGCCAGCGTTCCGACGGGCATGAACGCCGGGGTCTCGACCGGGCCGTGGGGCGTCGAAAAAACGCCGGCGCGAGCGGCGCCGGCGGTGCTCTCGATCCGGAAGGAGAAGGTCACGAGGGAAAGTTAGTTTGACGGCAGGGGATGTGCGGAGGCGGGAAGGGGGAAGAGGGAAGAGGGAAGCGGGAAGCGCCAGGAGGATTGAAGGCTGTGAACAGTAAAGTGTGGTTTGTGACGGGGTGCTCGACCGGATTTGGGCGCGAGTTGGCGAAGATGCTGCTCGAGCGGGGATACCGGACCGTTGTCACGGCGCGGGATCCGGCGAAGGCCGAGGACATCGCCGGGGGATTCGAGGATCGGGCGCTGGTTCTCGAGCTCGACGTCACCGATCCGATCGAGATCGATGCAGCAGTGAATAGCGCCGAAAAACATTTCGGGCGCATCGACGTGCTCGTCAACAACGCCGGCATCGGGTATTTCGGGGCCGTCGAGGAGAGCGACGAACGCGATGTCCGACGGATGTTCGAGATCAATTTCTTCGGGCTCGCCAACATGACGCGCGCCGTTCTGCCGATCATGCGGCGCCAGCGCGCGGGCCACATCGTGAACATCTCGTCGATCGGCGGACTGCGCAGCTTCCCCACACTCGCCTTCTACAACGCCACCAAGTACGCCGTCGAAGGGTTCTCCGAAGCGCTGTCGATCGAGGTCGCTCCCCTTGGCATCAAGGTCACCATCGTCGAGCCCAGCGGGTTCCGCACCGACTGGGCAGGACGGTCAGCGGCCGAGAGCAAGGTGCGCATCGCCGACTACGCCGCGACGGCCGGTCAGAACCTGGAAAACCTCCGCGGCTACAGCGGCAAGCAGCCGGGTGATCCGGTGCGTGCCGCCGCGGCGATCATCGACGCCGTCGAATCCCGCGATCCGCCGCTCCGTCTCCTGCTCGGCAAGGCAGCGCTCAAAGGAGCTCGCGCCAAGATCGACATGCTACGCCGGGATTTCGATGCCTGGGAGAAGACGAGCGCGGAGGCCGATTTTCCGGAGAGCTAGAGGCCGGACGGGCGAAGGGGGAAGCGGGTGCGGGAAGCGACGCGAAACCGATTCGTCACACCTTATGGTAAGTCACGATCTGGGTGGTTCCTAGAGTACCGGAGAGGGTCGTCGGCGAGGTCAGCTTGCCAATAAAGGTGAGGGTCGACGGATTCCCCATCGGCGGGGACAGGGCGGTGAAGGTGAGACTCATCTGCACCTGATTGCCGGACAGAGTGCCGCTTACTGCAAGAGAGCCGCACGTTAGCGCCTCTTCACAGAAATTCCCCGTCCCGCTGATGACGTTCCCATTGAGCGCGAGGACAATGTCCTGGCCGCTCCCTGCAATCGTAAAGTTTTCCTCCCACGTCCCCACAATGTCCTGAGCCGGATTGACAATCACATCCGAGCCCGAGCAGCCGCCAAGAGCGAGCGCCAACGCCAGCACCGACAAGACAGATCGCATAAGTACCTCCGCCTGGGTAGATACCCCAATCTTCAATGGGGGCGGCCGCGCCGCCACAGATTGTTGTAATCCGTCTGTAAGCAAGCTTCGGTAAAGTCTCTCCGTCCCGCCTCAAAAAACAACACGCCAAGCCCCGCCCCCCACACGGAGAGAGGAAATAAATGACCCCCTGTTCGATCCGAGCTTTGACGGTTCTCGTTGCCGCGGCTCTGTGTCTCGCTCCGGCCAGGACCGAGGCGCAGGGCGCGATTCGCGGAAGTGTGTCGAACGCGGCGGGAGCGCCGGCCGCGGGCGCAATCGTTCACGTTACCGGTACACTGCTCGGAGGCGCGGTGGATTCGAGCGGCAACTACCGGATCAATCGGGTGCCCGCAGGCACTTACGTCCTGCGCGTGACGAAGCTGGGTTTTGCGCCGGATTCTGCCACCGTGGTCGTGGCCGACGGGCAAACGGTGCAAACAAATCTGCGGCTGCGTCCATCGACCGAGGTCCTCGGTGATGTGGTAGTGACGGCGCAGCGGCTCGGTGAATCGGAGGCCTCCGCGCTCGAGCGCCGCGCCGAAGCTCCAAACGTCGTCAACGTTCTTGCCGGCGACGTAATCCGCGCGCTGCCGAATGCCAACGCCGCCGAGGCCGCCGGAAGAATGCCCGGTGTCACGACTGAGCGCGACGAAGGCGAAGGGAAATTCGTCCAGGTTCGCGGGACCGAGCCGCGTCTCACCAACGTGACGGTCGACGGTGCGCACGTCCCTGGCACCGAGCGCGGCAGCAGAGTACCCAAGCTCGACGACATTCCGTCGGACGTGCTCGGCGCCATCGAAGTGAGCAAGACTTTGACGGCCGACATGGATGCTGACGCCATCGGTGGGTCGGTCAACCTCGTCACCAAGACTCCCGAAGGAGCGCCGCACGGATATCTCGCCGGCCAATACGGACAGATCACACTCCTGAACAAGAACCAGTTCCAGGGCGGCTTCGCCTATGGCGGACGGTTCGGTCCCAGCAACAGGCTGGGTCTTCTGCTCGGCGGATCCGCCGATCGAAACAATCGCACCAGCAACGACCTCGAGCCGGCGTGGACGGTCGACGCCAACGGGCGCGCCGTCCCGATCGAGTGGAGTCAGCGCGACTACGAGTACCGCCGCAACCGATTCGGTCTCGGCGGAGACGTCGATTACCGGTTTGGCGGCGGCTCGACGATCGCATTGCGCGGTCTGTACAGTCTGTTCCAGGATTACGGCACCACCTACAACAACGACGTGGTGATGGGAGCAACCGGCTCGACTTTCGGCGCGTTTGGAGATTCTGCCGCTTCGGGGTCGCGCGGGTTTGGAACCGGCGCCGAGGTAACGCGGATGGCCTTTCGGCGGACGCCGGTCGAGCAGCTGTACGGCGGAAATCTCTCCGGCCGCACTATGCTCGGCGCGGTGGAGTCGAAGCTGACGCTCAACGCGTCTGGAACGACGTCGCACTTGAACGACTACCGATTCCAGCCTTTCGTGTACGACGGGCCGGGAGGGCAGGGGCTGACGTTCTCATACGATGCATCGAATCCGAGGGTACCGACGTTTGCGTTTGCCACGCCCGCGATGACCGTTGCGGTCGCTGATCCGGCGAACTTCGGGCTGGGCGATTACTTCACCATCGACCGCGCCACGACGGGCCGCGACCTCGGCGCCGCGCTCGACTTCGATACCGAATGGCTCCAACCGGCTCACAGCGGTGGCTGGGGATCGACCCTGAACTTCGGCGCCAAAGTCACGGACGAGCAGAAGCGTCACAGCGCCAAAGGTGGCTTCTGGTTCACCACCGGATCACCAATCCCTCTCACTTCGATGCTGAGTGGGTTTTCCGATCCCAACTACTACTCGAACGTCTCCAATGCGTTCAGCATCGGGCCGATGCCCGATGAAGCGCTGGCGCGAGCATATGAAGATGCGCACCCATTCACCAACGGCACGAATACCGCTTCGAACACGCTGGGCAGCTTCGACGGGTCCCAGAAGATTTTCGCCGGCTACGTGGCCAATCGCGCGTCGGCCGGTCCCCTCGAGCTCTACCTGGGATTGCGTCTCGAACACACCCAGGCCGATTACAGCGGACACGCTGTCCAGAGCGACACAGCCGGCAACGTGACCTCGATTACGACGGTGCCCGGCTCACAGACCTACACCGATCTCTTCCCGAGCGCGCAGATCAAGTACTCCCTGAGCTCTCGAACCGATGCGCGTCTTGCGGTTACCCGTGGCATCGCGCGGCCGGACTACTCTTCGCTGGCGCCGTCTCTGCAGGGGACTCTCGGCGCGAGTCCATCCGATCCCTCGGCGCTGACCATCGGCAATCCCGATCTCAAGCCGCAGCACGCCTGGAACTACGACGTCCTGGTCGAGCATTTCTTCCCATCAGTTGGCGTGATCTCGGGCGGCGTGTTCTACAAGCAGCTCACCGACTTCATTTTCAATCAGACCTTCCGTTACAGCGGACCGATCAGTGCTTTCGTCGGCCAGCTTGGGACTCGCCCCGAGAATGGGGGCAACGGGCACCTGTTTGGGTTCGAGGGGGAGTGGGTGCAGCGGCTGGTGACTTTGCCCGGCGCGTGGGCCGGATTGGGCTTCGATGCAAACTTCACCCACGTTCAGTCGCGTGCTCTGGTCGATCCCGCGAGCGGGCGGTATGCTCCGCTCCAGCGGCAGTCGCCGAATCTCGCCAACGCAGCGCTTACCTATGATTACTCGGCGATCTCGGCGCGGCTCGGTTGGGCGTATCAAGGCGCCAACATCACCAGCTACGGCGACGGCAGCGCGACGCCCGCCGGTGACACCTACTTCTACGCGCACTCGCAGCTCGATGGGTCCATCATCTACAATTTCAGTCCCCGAGTGCAAATCCAGGTGCAAGGTCTGAATCTGAACAACGCCGTTTTCGGGTTCTTCAGCGGCACGCCGAGCCACGACTATGCGATTCAGCGTGAATACTACGGGCGGACAATTTATCTCGGTGCCAAATACAACGTCGGCGCCCTGTAGGTAACGCGGCCCTCCGAATTCAATTCGGGGGGCCGCACGCGCTGGAGTCAGGCCGTTGGCGAGCTCATTTGCCGATTACCGCCATCGCGTCGCCGTAGGAGTAGAGTCTGTACCGCTCGGCGATCGCCTCGGCGTAGGCGCGCATGGTGAGCTCGTAGCCGGCGAATGCGGCGACGAGCATGACGAGCGTCGACCGCGGCAAGTGAAAATTGGTGATCAGCCGGTCGACGGCGCGGAACTCGTACGGCGGCCGGATGAAGATGCGGGTGTCCGCCGACTTTTCGCGAAAGATTCCATCGTCACCGATGGCGCTCTCCAGGGTGCGGACACTGGTGGTGCCGACAGCCCAGATTTTTCCGCCGCTAGCCCTCGTCTCGTTGAGGATTTCGGCGGTCCGAGCCGAGAGAGTGTAGGACTCCTCGTGCATGACGTGATCAGCCGGGTGCTCGGTGTCGACGGGCCTGAAGGTCCCCGCCCCCACATGAAGAACTATCTCCGCGCGCCTCACGCCTCTGGCAGCGAGTGATTCCAGCAGCTCCGCGGTGAAATGCAGCCCCGCCGTCGGCGCCGCGACCGAGCCGCTCTCCCTGGCGTAAACCGTTTGATAGCGCTCGGCGTCCGACGACTCGTCGGCGCGCGTGATGTACGGCGGCAGCGGAACGTGACCGTACTTCTCGATCGCCGCTTCGATGGGGAGCGCGGAATTCAGCTGCACCACCCGTGTCCGCCGCTCGGTGGTCGAAAGAATCTCGGCCTCGAAGTCATCGGCGATTCTCACGATGCGGCCTGGTTTGAGCTTCCCACCGGGATGCACCATCGCCTCCCACAGCCCCTCACCAATCGGCCGCAGCAGCAGGAGCTCGGCGTTTGCCCCATTGTCGCGGAGGCCGAGGAGACGTGCGCGAAACACTTTGGTGGTATTGATGACGAGCGCATCGCCGGCCGGGATCAGCTCGATGACGTCGCTGAATTTCCGGTGCCTGATCTCGCCCGTAGCACGATTCACCAGCATCAATCGGCTGTCGCCCCTGTGCTCGGTCGGTTGCTGGGCGATAAGGTCGACGGGCAGGTCGAAATCGTAGTCGGAGGTTCGCGTACCCTTCACAGGCGCCTTACTCAGCCCAGGCCACCAGAAACCTCTCGGCGATCCCAAGCTTGCCGCCGGCCGGATCCCGCCGAAACAGCCACACGTACTGGCGCCACTGCTGCCCGCCGGGACCAGTGTTCGTCTCGGTCACCAATACCGTCCACAGCTCGCCGCTCGAGTCGGGCACCGGCACCTCCGGACGCCGCAGCTTGGCGAGGAGCGGCGCTGCGCCGCGGTACGGCGCGCCGACCGTGACGTAGCGAACCGGCTGGGTCGGGCAGCTGGCCTTGGGGTCCGGCCTCGTGGAATCGCTCACCCGACGCGCGCCGCCGCAGTAGGGGAAATCGAATGGGCCGCCTTCTTTCACGCCCAGCACCTTGAGAATGGATCGCCGCTGGTCTTCGATGCTGGTGGCTAGGCGCGACATCGAGTCAGGCGACTGCGCCAGGTCGATCGTCTGCGGCTGCTGCTGGACGTTCCCCGCGAGCACCGCGTCATCTCCCCCCGGCCGCGCATCGACGCGCAGAAACCCCAGTGCGCTGACCGTCGAATCGGCAATCTGGGACCTGACGATCGTCTCGAACGTCTCCGCATCCGCCTCGAGTGCAGCCCTTTGCGCGTCGCTCAGAGAAGCGCAAGCGAGAGGGAGGGCGCAGCCGGCCAGGGCCAGGAGACGTAGGATTTGTGGCATTTTAGAGAGGTAGTCTAGAGCGAACAGCCGCCAAACGGGAATACGCAACCGAGGGGTTGCGTGATTGAGAGTTCGCCATTAGAGTATGTGCAACCAGGAGGTTGCACATGCCCGCAACAGCGATAAACCCAATGACCAGCACTGACCGCATCGAAAAGACCGTCGTCCTCCGCGCCCCACGCACGCGCGTCTGGCGCGCCATCGCCAACTCCAGCGAGTTCGGGCAATGGTTCCGTGTCAAGTTCGACGGAGATTTCAGCGTCGGCAAAACCATCAGCGGCAAAATCCAGATTCCGGGATTCGACCACGTGCCGATGGAGATGCACATCGAGAGCATCGAGCCGGAGTCCTACTTCTCGTATCGCTGGCACCCGTACGCCATCGAAGCCGGTGTCGACTACTCGAAGGAGCCGACTACCCTCGTCGAGTTCAGGCTCGAGGACGCCGCCGAGGGAACCAGGCTCACCATCCTCGAATCGGGCTTCGACAAGATCCCCGCCGGCCGCCGCGCCGAAGCGTTCCGCATGAACGACAACGGCTGGACCAGCCAGGCCAAGGCCATCGAAAAGTATGTCTCGGCATCGTAACTCTGCTGCTCCCAGGATCACCGACGCCGCGCCCGTATTTGCGGCGCTCGGTGATCCGACGCGGGCCAGGCTGGTGGCGCGACTGAGCACTGACGGCCCGCTCTCGATCTCGAGGCTGAGCGAGGGAGCGGGCGTGACCCGCCAGGCGATCACCAAGCATCTGCACGCCATGGATAAAGCCGGACTCGTGCGCGGCAGCCGTCACGGTCGCGAGCAGATCTTCGAGCTGGAGCCGCGGCGGATCGAGAAGGCGCGGCGTTACCTCGATCAGATTTCCGCGGATTGGGATTCCGCGATCAACCGGCTCAGGTCTTTCGTCGAGACAGACCCGCCGGCCTGATTCGATCGTCGAGCTCCGCGCCGAGCGCGACGATCAGCTTCGGCAACAACTCGACGTCGGCCAGCGTCGTGCGGAAATTGACGATGCACGCGCGCAGCATGTAGCGATCCTCGATGTGCGCGTTCGACACGAACGCCCTGCCGCTCAGGCGCAGCGCCGTGGCGATGCGCGCATTGAGCTCGTTCAGGTATTCGGTGACAGTCGCGTTCCCGCGCGCCCGCGCCCGCAGATCGACCGGCACGTAGCGGAACGTGGCGATGCTGAGACCGAGCGTCCCCTGGTCCAGAGATTCGTGCTCGCCGACGAAACCGTACAGCCGCCTCGCCAGCTCGATGTCGTCGGCGATCATCCGTCGATAACCGGCGGCGCCGACCTGCTGGAAGCCGAGCCATACCTTGAGGGCGCGGAAGCCGCGGGTGTTCTGCGGACCGTACTCGAAGTAGTTCTTCACCTCCTGGCCCTCGTTGTCGTCGAACTGGTAATACGGAGGGCTGAAGGAAAACGCGTCGCGCAGTGCGGTCGGATGCTTCGTCAGCAGACAACCCGCTTCGATGGAGTTGTAAAGCCACTTGTGCGGATCCATGGCGATCGAGTCGGCCAGCCGCAGCCCCTCGAGATCCGGAGACGCATCGTCGAGCGCCACCGCCGGCGCGCCGTAGGCGCCGTCGACGTGGAACCAGAGATCAAACTCCTTGCAGATCCGGGCGATCGCCGGCAGGGGATCCGTCGCGCCGGTGCCCACCGACCCCGCGGTCCCCACGACCATGAACGGCTCCAGTCCGGCGGCGCGATCGGCGACGATCTGCTCGCGCAGCGCATCGGGTCGCATCCGCAGGTCGCCGTCGGTCGGAATCTTTCTGATCGCGTCCGTGCCCAATCCCGCCATGTCGGCCGCCTTGTATATCCAGGTGTGAATTTCAGCGGAGCCGTACATAACCAGCTTCTTGCTGTCGGCGTGCGCGACACCGCGCGCGCGAATGTCCCACTTCGCCTTGGCCCGCCGCGCGATGTAGAACCCGGCGATGTTGGCCATGTTGCCGCCACTCACCAGCACTCCGTCCCATACGCCCGACAGTCCCATGAACTCGCCGAGCCAGCGGATGGACTCGTTCTCGATCTCGGTGGCGACGGGCGACAATGCCCACGCGCCGCAATTCGGATTCACCGACGCCGCCAGCAAATCAGCCAGCGCGCCGACGGGCGCCGCCGACGAAGTGATGTAGCCGAAGAATCGCGGCCCGCCGTTGTGGGTCGACTGCTCGAAGAAAAGCTTGCTGAACTTTTTTATCACCGGCCCGATGTCGGTGCCGCGCTCCGGCATCTCGCGCCGGCCGATTTTGGCGCGCATGGCGTCGGGAAGGAGCGGCGCCGCGGTAGGAGCGTCGGGGAGACCGGCAAGAAAATCCGCGATGCTGTCGACCAGCACGTGCCCGATCTGGCGGAATTGCTGGGGCGGCATGTCGGCCGGCGACGAGCGTTGACCGCGCGGCCTTGCGGCCCTCGCTACTTTTTTCTTCGCCGATCTTCTCGGCGCTGCTTTCTTCGATTTCGCCAAGGCTCGCATCCGCTTCGCGGTGAGGGACAATGAGAGAGGATATCATAATCACCCGCCTCGATCTGCGGGGCCTTCTTTGTGCAATGACTCGCGCCTGATGAACCTACGCAAACTGATTTTTTCTTATCTCGTCGGCGCCAGCTGCGTTTTTGTCGGCGCCTGTCACTCGGCCCCTACATTGAAACCGGTTCCGGTGCAGGACGACCCCGGCGAGCGCCGCGCATCGCGCGAAGAGGAGCTGACCTTGATCCGCGCGGATTCGGAGATCTTTGCCGCCGTCGTCCGCGCGCAGCTCGACGCCGAGGACGGTGCGTATCCGGGGCGTCTCGAGCGATTCCGTTATGATGCCCGGCCGTATGGGACCGAATCCGGGTACCCGGAGAATTTTACCGGAGTGCAGGGGATCGACCCGACGCTCACTTTCCCGCACGCCAGCCAGGATGCGATCGACGATCTGATCGAGAATCGGCGTCGCGTTCTGCGCGAGAATTCGGTCGCCGTCGGGGGTCCGCTGGTTTACAGCCAGTGCGCTGGGGCCGGCGTCCCCGCTCCGCCGCCCGTCCGCGGATCTGCAACGCGCGCCCGCCGCGCCGACGTCCACGCCGGATGCCCGAAGGAGCCCGAGTACTATCTGACGGTCGGCCTGCCAATCAAGGGACAACCCGAAGGATTGCGCAACGCCCGGGACACCCGCGGCGATCGCGTCGATCTGGGCGATGACGCCTGGACCGTTCTCGTCACCGAGTTCGCCGCCGGCCCAAGGGGATGGACCAGGTCGCAGTACGCCTGGCTGTTCAGGCCGCGCAGGGGCGGTCGTCGCCTCGAGCTAGCGAGCACGATATTGATCGGAACGATTCAATAGAGGGAAGAGGGAAGAGGGAAGTGGGAAGCGAAGTTCGCCGTTATTGCCGCTTCCCTCTTCCCGCTTCCCGCATCTACCTCCTCCCCCTCCTCACGGGCACCTCGAACGGCTTGACCGGCAGCACCGCGTTCAGCTTGAAATCAATAGGGTACTGCACCAGCTGCTCGATCTTGTGGCCCTCGATGCTGGCGGGGACGAACTCCATCATCTTCACCGCGTCGATGGCAGCGTCGGCGAAATCCTTGTAGGTCGCCTGCATGCACGTGATCGACTCCGGCTTCGGGTGTCCGAGAGTGTCGACGACGAACTGCACCAGCGCCGAGCCGTTCATGCCGGCCAGCTTGGCGGTGCGCGGGTACACGTAGTTGACGTGCCTGGCGAGGGAGATCGGAGTTTGCTCCACCGGACCGGGTTTCCTGAGCTCGTTGTCGGTCAGCGTCGTCGCGGCGACCGCGCCCTTGGCGAGCATGTCCAGAAACTCCTCGATGCCATCGAGATCGGTGACGACGCTGCGCGAGTTGCCGCTGGTGTCGGCGACGGTGAGGACGTATCCGATCGTGACGCTGTCCGCGGCGAAGGGCTGTACCATCACGGCGTTGCCGAGCGTGTATTGTCGGCGCGACGGCTTGTCGAGCTCGGAGAAAAGAAACTGCTGCCACGCGCGCAGCGAGTCTGCGGCGACTTCGGGGCTCGTCAGGCGCGATGTATCGAGCTGGCTATGGAGGCGAAGTGTTCGAGTCGCCGAGACCTCGATGCGCGAATGAAAGCGGCCCATCTTGATGGCTCGCACTTCGCGCCAATTGGTCGACGCCAGCGAGCTTGTCTGACCGCTCAGCGTCGCGGCTGTCAGCAAGGAAACGCCAACCGCGGCGGCAAACCCGATGCGAACGGGAAACCTCATCGATCTTGCTCCTCAACGCAGTGGTCGCGCTCGCCGTTCGCGCCAATGTCGTTCTCGGATAATCTAAAGACGTGTAATGGTGGTGCAATGTCCGGCGGCACTGTGATTGCTCCCGGGTGCAGGAACACTCACCAGTTGATCATGCACAAGTCGTTCACATCGCGCGCATTGCTCGCGGTCATTCTCGTCGTTGCGCCGTTTCCGGCCGTCACCGCCCAGACGATCGCGGCTGCGCCCGACACCTCTACCGGCGCGCCACTGTTCAATGGCCGCGACGTCATCAGGGCGGTCGGCTTCACCGGTCTGACCATCGCGATGTTTCCGGTCGATCGCTCGATCGCGCGACGCCTCACCAACGAGCGGTCGAAGGCCAACCGGTTCCTGAACGGCGCGTCCAAAGGCGTCGAGGTCATCGCCGATCCCGGCTCCATCATCATCGGCAGCGCACTCTACGTGATCGGACGCGTCAGCAATCATCCCGGCATCGAGGACCTCGGCTGGCACGGCACCGAGGCGGTGCTGTTCGGCAGCGGCATCACCTGGATTCTCAAAGGACTCACGGGCCGTGCGCGCCCATTCGCCACCGCCGACACCACCGCGCATGATTTCAAGTTCGGCGGCGGATTCACCAACGCCGATCGCCAGTCATTTCCCTCCGGCCACACCACCGCCGCATTCGCCGCCGCCGCGGCGGTGACGAGCGAAGCCGAGCGTGGATGGCCGGGGCATTTCTGGCTGGTGGCGCCGGTGATGTACGGCGGCGCGTCGCTCGTCGGTGTCTCGCGCATGTATCACGACAAGCACTGGGCCAGCGACGTCGTGCTCGGCGCGGCGATCGGGACGTTCAGCGGTCTGAAGGTGGTGCGCTACGCCCACGCACACCCGAAAAATTTTCTGGATCGTGCCATTCTGCGGGCGCGGGTGACGCCGCTTCCTGACGGTGGCCGCGCGCTGGCGTTTTCGTTTCCGCTGCCCGGGAACTTCTGAGGCTAACCGGGCTGCCCTTGGAGATTCACTGGAGAAGTATGGACCTCCATCACGCCGGCGATGAGCGCCAGCACCTTGTCCCGGGTGAACGGCTTTTCGATCAGGACCGTTTCATCGTCGAAGGTCTGCTGGCTGAGTAGTGAATCGCGCGTATAGCCGGACATGTAGATCACCTTGAGCCCCCGTTTCATCGCGGAGCACTTGTCGGCGAGCGTGCGGCCATCCATCTCGGGCATCACGATGTCGGTGACGAGCAGATCGATCTGCTCCTTTCTTCCCGCGAAGACCTCGAGTGCTTCGACGCCGTTCGACGCGGTGTAGACGGAATACCCCGCGCCGCTGAGCAGCCGATGCAGTGCGTGCCCGACCGCTGCTTCGTCCTCGACTACCAGCACCGTGCCGCTGGCGGCACCATCGCGCGGCTCGGTCGCGGCGACGTGCTTCTCGGAAAGAGGCGCATCGATGCGCGGCAGATAGATCAGAAACTCGGTGCCCTTGCCCGTCTCCGACCGCACCCTGATGTACCCGCCGCTCTGTTTGACGATTCCATAGGCCGTAGCGAGACCGAGTCCGGTGCCTCGCCCGATTTCCTTGGTCGTGAAAAACGGCTCGAAGATCCGGCGCTGGGTCTCGACGTCCATGCCGGTGCCGGTATCCCGCACTCTTACCAGCACGTACTCGCCGGGTTGCATGGTGTAATCCTGACTGGCGGTGAGAGGCTTGGGGGAGACGATCATGTTCTCCGTCGAGAAAATCAACTCGCCCCCCTCCGGCATCGCATCGCGCGCGTTCAGCGCCAGGTTGAGCAATACCTGCTCGACCTGGGTGGGATCGGCGCGCACCGCCCAGAGGTTTGCCGCCGGCTCGATCCGGATGTCGATGGTGGTCTCGAACAATCGCTTGAGCATCGGCAGCAGCTCCGCCAGGCCCTCGTTGAGATCGAGCGTCGAGGGGCGCAGCACCTGCGTCCGGCCAAAGGCGAGCAGCTGGCGGGTGAGGGAAGTGGCGCGATCGGTTGCCTTCTTCACCTCGGCGAGATCCTCGCGATGCGATGCCGAAAGCGTGGCATCTCCGAGGACGAAATCGGTGCAGCTGGCGATCACCGTCAGGAGATTGTTGAAGTCGTGCGCCACGCCACCGGCGAGCCGGCCCACCGCTTCCATCTTCTGCGCCCGCTGGAACTGGGTCTCCAGATTCTTGCGCCCGGTGAGGTCGTAGACGAATCCCTCGAAGTACGCGATGTTGCCGTCCGCGTCGCGCACCGGCCGCGCCCGGAGGTCCACCCAGATCGCCGAGCCGTCCTTCCGCTTCCATTGCATTTCCAGCGCGTCGCCCTCGGCCAGGGCCTCGAGCCGCTCGACGAGAGCGGCGCGCTCTCCGGCGTGCACATAAACGGTCTCCCCGGCGTTCAAGCCCAGCAGGTCGTCGGGCGAGGCGTAGCCGAGTATGCGGGCGAGGGCCGGATTGGCGAGCAGTACTGTCCCATCACGGGTGGTGCGGAAAATTCCCACCGATGCGTAATGGACGATGTCTCGGTGATGCTGACGCGATCGCTGGAGCTCGGCTTCGGTGGCGCGGCGCTCGGCGATCACCGCGGCAAGTATCAGAGTCGGCGTCGCGAGCAGCGCGATGAAGGCCTGCAGCTCGAAGAGGTCGATGACGGCGGTCGACGTCGCGAACGGGCCATGTCCGCGCACGGTGTATCCGATGGCGAGCACGGCTGCGACGGCGCTTGCAGTGCTCGCGCCACGCGGTCCGAAGCGGAGGG
>DASXGU010000080.1:0-16170 GCA_036488915.1 Gemmatimonadaceae bacterium
GAATACTCTGGCCGGCAACCTCACCGGTCAGGTGCGGAACATCGCCGCGGTGACGACCGCGGTTGCGCGCGGCGATCTGTCCCAGAAGATCACAGTCGAAGCCAAGGGCGAGACGGCGGAGCTCAAGGACACCATCAACACGATGGTCGACCAGCTCAGTGCCTTCGCTTCTGAAGTCACCCGCGTCGCCAAGGAAGTAGGAACCGAAGGCAAGCTCGGAGGTCAGGCGGTCGTGCCGGGAGTCGGTGGAACGTGGAAGGATCTCACCGACAACGTCAACGCGATGGCGTCGAACCTCACCGGTCAGATCAGAAACATCGCCGACGTCACGACGGCGGTCGCCAAGGGCGACCTGTCGAGAAAGATCACCGTCGACGTGAAGGGCGAGATCCTCGAGCTCAAGCAAACCATCAACACCATGGTGGACAGCCTGAGCGTCTTCGCCGGCGAAGTGACCCGCGTGGCGCGCGAAGTCGGAACCGAAGGGCGCCTCGGCGGTCAGGCGAACGTCCCTGGCGTTGCCGGCACGTGGAAGGATCTCACCGACAACGTAAATTTCATGGCGTCGAACCTCACCGGCCAGGTGAGAAACATCGCCGATGTCACCACCGCGGTGGCGAAAGGCGATCTGTCGCGAAAGATGACAGTCGATGTGAAGGGCGAGATCCTCGCGCTCAAGAACACCATCAACACGATGGTCGATCAGCTGAGCACCTTCGCGTCGGAAGTGACCCGCGTCGCCAAGGAAGTGGGAACCGAAGGACGCCTGGGCGGCCAGGCGGAAGTGCCCGGTGTTGGCGGCACCTGGAAGGACCTCACCGACAACGTGAACGCGATGGCCTCATCGCTGACGAGCCAGATCCGGAACATCGCGCTGGTCACGACGGCGGTGGCGAAGGGCGACTTGTCGCAGAAGATCACCGTCGAAGTGCGCGGCGAGATCCTCGAGCTCAAGAACACCGTCAACGCGATGGTGGACTCGCTGCGAGTGTTCGCCGACGAAGTAACCCGCGTCGCCAAGGAAGTGGGCACCGAAGGAAAGCTGGGTGGTCAGGCCGAAGTGCCGGGCGCCGCCGGAACGTGGCGCGCGCTCACCGACAACGTGAACGCGATGGCCAACAGCCTCACGGTGCAGGTGCGCGCGATCGCCGATGTGGCAACCGCCGTGACGCGCGGCGATCTCAGCAGACAGATCGCGGTCGAGGCGCAGGGTGAGCTCGACGAGCTCAAGAACAACCTGAACCAGATGATCGCGAACCTGAAGACGACGACCGAGCAGAACACCCAGCAGGACTGGCTGAAGACCAACCTCGCCAAGTTCTCGCGCATGATGCAGGGCCAGAAGGACCTCGAGGCCGTGTCGAAGCTGATCATGTCCGAGCTGACGCCGCTGGTGTCCGCGCATCACGGCGCGTTCTACATCATGGACGAGGAAAACCATACGCAGGTGCTCAAGCTCATTGCGAGCTACGCGTACAAGGAGCGCAAGCACGTCGGGAACCGCTTCTACCTCGGCGAAGGACTCGTGGGCCAGGCGGCGCTGGAGAAGAAGCCGATCCTTCTCACCAACGTCCCGGACGACTACATCCGCATCACCTCCGGCCTCGGCGAAGCTCCGCCGCGCAACATCCTGGTGCTGCCGGTGCTGTTCGAGGGTGAAGTAAAGGCAGTCATCGAGCTCGCGTCATTCCTGCCGTTCAGCCAGATCCACCAGCTCTTCCTCGATCAGCTGGCGGAGAGCGTGGGCGTCGTCATCAACATGATCTCGGCGAACATGAGAACAGCGGAGCTGCTCGAGCAGTCACAGAGCCTCACCCTGGAGCTGCAGAGTCAATCCGAGGAGCTGCGCAAGCAGCAGGAGGAGCTCAAGAGATCGAACGCCGAGCTCGAGGCGCAGGCGACGACGCTGCGCACATCGGAGGAGCTGCTCAAGGACCAGCAGGAGGAGCTGCAGCAGGTCAACGAGGAGCTCGAAGAGAAAGCGTCGCTGCTGGCCGAGCAGAACCGGAAGGTCGAGTCCAAGAACGAGGAAGTCGAAGCGGCGCGACTCGCTCTGGAGGAGAAGGCGGAGCAGCTGGCACTCAGCTCCAAGTACAAGTCGGAGTTCCTCGCCAACATGTCGCACGAGCTGAGGACGCCACTCAACAGCCTGCTGATCCTGGCGCGGCTGCTCAGCGAGAACAAGGATGGCAATCTGACGGCGAAGCAAGTCGAGTTCGCTCAGACCATCCTCACGTCGGGAAGCGATCTGCTGACGCTCATCAACGATGTGCTCGATCTGTCGAAGGTCGAAGCCGGCAAGATGGACGTCAATCCGACCGAAGTCCGGGTATCGGAAATCAAGGATTTCGTCGATCGCAGCTTCAGCGCGATCGCCGACCAGAAGGGACTCGGCTTCCGGGTAGAGCTGAACCCCGACCTGCCGCAAACGGTTTACACCGACGGCGGGCGTCTGCAGCAGATTCTCAAGAACCTGCTCTCGAACGCGTTCAAGTTCACCGAGAGCGGGGACGTCGGCCTGACGATCCGTCGTGCCGAGAAGGGACGTCGCTTCCAGAACCCGGCTCTCGATGCGGCGTCGGATGTGCTGGCGTTCGCGGTGACGGACACCGGCATCGGAATTCCGAAGGAGAAGCAGCGCCTCATCTTCGAGGCGTTCCAGCAGGCGGATGGAACCACCAGCCGCAAGTATGGAGGCACGGGTCTCGGTCTTTCCATCAGTCGCGAGATAGCGCGCCTGCTGGGCGGAGAGATCAGGGTCGAGAGCACCGAGAACAAGGGCAGCACCTTCACCTTGTTCCTGCCGACGCGCTACACCCCGCGGCAGGACGGCCCCGATCGCGATCCTCTCAACACCAGCGAGCACTCGGCGGCGTTTACGCGGGAGCCCGAGTCGAGCTATGGCCGCGCCACGCCGGCAAGGGCGCCTACCCGGCGCGACCAGCGACGCCGGCCGTCCGGCAACGCGGTGCAGTACCAGCCCGAGCGGCGGGCGGTTTCGCAGACCGTGATCGACGACGACAGGGATCGCGTCGAGGAAGGCGATCGCACGGTGCTCATCATCGAGAACGACCAGAACTTCGCCAAGGTTCTGCTCGACATGGCGCGTGACAAGGGTTACAAGGGCGTGGTGGAGCTCGATGGCGAAGCGGGATTGCGGGCGGCGCGCGAAGTCCGGCCCGACGCGATTACGCTCGATATCGACATGCCGGGTCTGGATGGATTCCAGGTGCTGGACCGTCTCAAGCGCGATCCGGAGACACGGCACGTTCCGGTGCACATAATCTCGGGTGTCGAGCAGAAGCGCGAGGGCCTCAAGGCCGGAGCGATAGCGTATCTCGAGAAGCCTGTCAGCAAGGAAGCACTCGACACGGCATTCGCCCGGATCTCCAGCTTCATCGACACCGTTCCCAAGAAGCTGCTGGTCGTGGAGGACAACGAGACGCAACGGCAAAGCATCGTCGAGCTGATCGCCCACGACGACGTCGACATCATGGCGGTGGGCTCGGCATCGGAGGCGCTGGACAGGCTGCACGAGAACCACTTCGACTGCATGGTCCTCGACCTCGGTCTGCGCACGGGAGAGATGAGCGGCTTCGACCTGCTGGAGAAGGTGAAGTCGGATCCCGACAATCACGACCTGCCGATCATCATCTACACCGGCAAGGAGCTGAGCCGCGACGACGAGACGAAGATCAAGAAGTACGCTGAAACCATCATCGTGAAAGACGTCAAGTCGCCCGAGCGGCTGCTCGACGAGACCGCGCTGTTCCTGCACCGGGTGGAGGCGAAGCTGCCGGAGCAGAAGCGCAAGATGCTGGAGCACCTGCACGACGCCGATTCTGTGGTTGCGGGCAAGAGCGTGCTCGTCGTCGACGATGATGTGCGGAACATCTTCTCGCTTACGAGCGTGCTGGAAGATCACGGCATGGTCGTTCGTTTCGCCGAAAACGGCAAGCAGGCGATCGAGCAGCTGCAGAAGGATCCCAACGTCGACGCCGTGCTGATGGACATCATGATGCCGGAGATGGATGGGTACGAGACAACCAGGGCAATTCGGGCGCTCGATCAGTTCAAATCGCTGCCGATCATCGCCCTGACGGCGAAGGCGATGAAGGGCGATCGCGAGAAGTGCATCGCGGCGGGCGCGTCGGATTACATCACCAAGCCCGTCGATACCGAGCAGTTGCTGTCGCTGCTGCGAGTATGGCTGTACAGGTAGCAGAGGCGCCGAGCTCAGGCGGTCCCGAGCGCCCGACGTTCAAGCCCGATCTCGAGCGCATCGAGATCGAGCTGCTGATGGAGGGCATTTTCCGCCACTACGGATTCGACTTCCGCGCCTACGCGTACGCGTCGATCCGTCGCCGCCTGTGGAAGCGCATCGAGGAGGAAAATCTCTCCAGCATCAGCGCGCTCCAGGAGCGCGTGCTCCACGAGCCGGAGATGATGGAGAAGCTGCTGCTCGATCTTTCCATCAACGTCACGGCAATGTTCCGCGATCCCGGCTTCTACGTGAACTTCCGGGAGCACGTCGTGCCGCTCCTGCGGACGTATCCGTTCATCCGGATCTGGCACGCCGGGTGTTCGACTGGCGAGGAGGTGTACTCGATGGCGATCCTCCTGCGCGAGGAGGGGCTCTACGAGCGCTCGCGGATCTACGCCACCGACATCAACGAAGTCGTGCTGCAGCGCGCCAAGCAGGGGATCTTTCCACTCGACCGGATGCAGGAGTACACCGACAACTACATCCGCGCGGGCGGCAAGCGCTCGTTCTCCGAGTACTACACGGCGAAGTACGACGGGGCGCTCTTCAGCCCGGCCCTCACGCGCAACGTGGTGTTCTCGCAGCACAACCTCGTGACCGATGGCTCGTTCAGCGAGTTCAACGTCATCCTGTGCCGCAATGTCCTGATATACTTCGACAAGTCTCTGCAGTCCAAAGTGCACGGGTTGTTCTACGACAGCCTGGTGATGTTCGGGGTGCTGGTGCTCGGAAGCAAGGAGACCTTGCGGTTCATGTCGCACGAGGAATGCTATCAGCAGATCGCCCCGCCGGAAAAAATCTTCCGGAAGATCAAGTAAGATGGCCTACTCCGTGGTCGCACTCGGCACTTCATGGGGAGGTCTGTACGCCATGACGAAGCTCCTCGGAGATCTGCCGGCGGGCTTCCCGATTCCGATCGTCGTCGTCCAGCACCGCAGCAAGGACTCGGATCGCCTGCTCGTGCAGCTGCTTCAGGACGCGACCGATCTCGACGTCTGCGAGATAGAGGACAAGGCCGGCCTCTGTCCCGGAACGGTCCACGTGGCGCCCGCCGATTATCACGTGCTGGTGGAGCGGGGGTATTTCTCCCTCACCGTCGAGGAGCCGGTTCGATTCAGCCGTCCCTCGATCGACGTCATGTTCATATCGGCCGCTGATACATACGGGGCCGAGGCAGTCGGTGTAGTTCTCACCGGAGCGAACGAGGATGGCGCTCGCGGTCTGGCGCACATCGCCAGCCGCGGCGGGCGCGCACTCGTCCAGGATCCGAAGACGGCCGAGATGCCGATCATGCCGCAAGCGGCGCTGAACGCGGTTCCGACGGCGGAGGCGCTGCCGCTCGACAGGCTGGCGCCGCGGCTCGTCGCGCTCTCCGAGGAGAAGCGCAGGGCCGCGAGGAAAACCGCGGTATGACGAGCGACCGGGCCGGGATGAACGGCGAGTCCGGCGAGTCCGGCGAGTCCGGCGATCGCGTCCAGCTGCTGCTGGTAGACGACCGCCCGGAGAACCTCCTTGCTCTGGAGGCGATCCTCGAGCCGCTCGGCCAGTCGCTGATCCGCGCCAACTCCGGTCCGGAGGCGCTGCGTCACGTCCTGGTGCAGGACTTTGCCGCGATTCTCCTGGACGTGCAGATGCCGGGAATGAACGGCTTCGAGGTCGCCGAGATCATCAAGTCCCGCGAGCGCTCGCGGACGATACCGATCATCTTCCTCAGCGCCATCAACAAGGAAGAGGCGTACGTCTTCAAGGGGTATTCGATGGGCGCCGTCGATTACGTCTTCAAGCCGTTCAATCCCGACGTGCTGCGGTCGAAGGTCGCGGTGTTCGTCGATCTCTTCCTCAAGCAGCGCGAGCTGCAGCGGCAGGCTGACCTTTTGCGCGAAGCGCAAAAGCGCGAGCTGGAGCTCGAGCACCGCACTTCGCTCCTCGAGGCCGAGGCCCGGTCGGCGGCGAAGTTGTCACAGATGAACGAAGAGCTGCACCGCCGGCAGGTCGCGCTCGAGCAGGCGATGGGGGCGCGGAACCGGTTCTACGCCTCGATGAGCCACGAGCTGCGGACTCCTATCAACGCCGTGATCGGCTACAGCACTCTGATGCTGGACAACATCTACGGCCCGCTGAACGGCAAGCAGAAGGAAGGTCTCCAGCGCACTCTGAAGGCGGCGCGTCATCTCCTCGAGCTCGTCAACGATGTGCTCGACCTGTCGAAGATCGAGGCCGGCAAGATCGAGCTCTCTCTGCAGCCGGTGTCGTTCCCGTCGATCGTCGAGGATCTCTTCGTGACGGTGCGTCCGCTGGCCGACGACTACGGCTCGACGCTGTGCCTGGAGATGGAGCAGGAGCAGTTCAACATCGTCAGCGATCCGCGACGGGTGCGACAGATTCTGCTCAACCTGCTGTCGAACGCGATCAAATTCGGCGAAGGAAAGCCGATCGTGGTGCGCTGCAAACAATGCGACGACAAGGGTGTACAAATAGACGTCGTCGATCAGGGCGTCGGGATCGCGGCGGACGACATGGCGCGAATCTTCGAGGAGTTCGTGCAGGTCTCCGAATCGAAGCAGCCGGGCACGGGTCTCGGTCTGCCGATTTCGCGGCGATTGGCGCAGCTGTTAGATGGCTCCTTAACTGTCCATTCGACCCCCGGAGAAGGCAGCACTTTTCGTCTCACCCTCCCGGCCTCTCTGGAGGACGATATTTCCGACGCCCACGAGTTAACCGCCGTTACGGTGGCCTAAGAACATCCATTTATTGGCACAGACCCTGCCCCCTTTAGCTGTGCCGTCGCGTTGCGCGGGGGTCATTTCTGGAGGCTTTAAAATGTTCAAAAAGTTACTAATCCTTCCGGCCGCCCTCTTCGCCTTTGCATGCGGAGGCAACGACAAGAAGGTGGACGCCGCGTTGAACTCCGATCTTTCGACGGCGGCTCAGGCAAGCCCTTATACTCCGCTCGATAGCGTCAGCGCGGCTGAGCGGGCTGGCGTCGCCAGCACCACGGCACCCGCGAAATCCCTGACGAGCACGGCCAGCGCGCCACGGACGGTCGTTCACAGAACGTATACTCCGCGCCGGACTGCTTCTACCCGCTCGTCGTCTTCGGGCGGCTATTCATCGGGCCCGGTTTACAGCGCTCCGGCCCCGGCTCCTCAGCCAGTGGTCGTGAAGCACACCAAGCGTGACGCCGCTATCGGCGCGGGCGCGGGCGCAGTCATCGGGGCAGTGACCGGTCACTCGGTCAAGGGCGCGATCGTCGGCGGCGCGGCGGGCGCGATACTCGGCGGCATCATCGGAAACAACGTCGACAAGACGAAGCACTACTAGAAGATCGGTTCAACGGTTGTTCTCGGCCCCGGACTCCATGAGTTCGGGGCCTTTTTCCTTTATTGCCAAACGAACGGTAGCCAGACGTCAGACGAGGTCTTGGGTTACCAGTTGCCCTTCCGGTCCTTCGGAGTCCGCATAAAGAAGGTACTGCTCCGCTTGCTCTCTCCGGGATTACGGTTTACGATCAACGACGAATGACTCTGGATCAAACATCGGCGCTCGCTGGCAGCGCCCCTTCCCCTCTCCGCGCACTGTGCATCGCGCGCCATTCGTATTTGAGCGAGCACATCGCCCGGTACTTTGCCGCCATGGGACTGGCGACCGCGGATGCCGTGGGCCTCGAGTCGGCCGTCAAGCTCGCGGCGGCGACCATGCCCGACGTGGTCATCTGCGATTACGATGTGCTGGCGACCATCTCGCTCGAGAGCTGGGAGAATGACACCCTCCTCTCCAGAACTCCGGTCATCGCTGTCAGCCTGACGCGGCACGCGGAGGAGCTCCATCTGCTTGACATCAACGGCATCGCGGGCTTTCTCTACCTCCCGACTCTCGAGGAGGCCCCGGCACTTCGGATCCTGCAGGCCGCGGCGGCTCGGCCACGCTACACCTTCGGCGCCCGCGCGGCGACAAGGGCCATCGAGCACAGTTAAGTTTAGAGCATGAGCTCGAACCCGATTACGGGCGTCAACGACGGCTACATAGTGGAGGCGTACGAGGCCTACCGGCGCGATCCATCCTCGGTCGACGAATCCTGGCGTCAGTTTTTTCGATTTGCGGAAAGCCTTTCCGGGGCGCCAGCTCCTACCTCAGCAGCACCAAGCCGAGCGGAACAGCTTGATCCGGCCTTCCTGCGGGACATCGCCGCCGCGGCCGAGCTGGTCGATGCGATTCGCAGCTATGGCCACCTCGCCGTTCCGCTCGATCCACTCGGCACGGAGCCGGAAGGCACTCCCGAGCTGACGCCGGAATTCCACGGCCTCAGCGACGAGGACCTTGCCAGCATCCCCGGAATCGCGCTCGGCGCATCGGGCGGAAGCGCCGCGGATGTCGTCAAGCGGCTGCGTGAGCTGTACTCGTCGAAGATCGGCTTCGAGATCTCCCACGTCGGGCGCGTGGAGGAGCACGAGTGGCTGCGCGAGCAGATCGAGAGCGGCCGTCTGTACGCCCCGCTCAGCGTTGAAGAAAAGAAAGCGATCCTCAGGCGACTCACCGAGGTCGACGGATTGGAGCGTTTTCTCGGACGCGCGTATCAGGGATACAAGCGCTTCTCCATCGAGGGCACGGACATTCTGGTGCCGATGCTCGACGTCGCCATCGAAGCGGCATCGACCCTCGGCGCGCGCGAAGTCGATCTGGCGATGGCGCACCGCGGCCGCATCAATGTCCTTGCCCACACGCTGGGCAAGCCCTACGCGACGATCTTCGAGGAGTTCGAGGGCAAGCACGCCGCCACCAACGCCGTGAGCGAGACCGGCGACGTGAAATACCACCTTGGCGCTACGGGCACCCGGACCGTCGCCAGTGGCGGAGAAGTCGAAGTGGTGCTGATTCCCAACCCGAGCCATCTCGAGGTGGTCAATCCCGTTCTCGAGGGAGTCGCGCGGGCACGGCAGGTTCTGGCCGGCAACGGCGAGCGCGACGAAGCCGCGGTGCTGCCGATTTGCGTCCACGGCGACGCCGCGTTCCCGGGAGAGGGAGTGGTGCCCGAGACTTTCAACCTCTCCGGTCTCACCGGATTCCGGACCGGCGGCACGCTCCACATCATCGTCAACAACCAGGTGGGGTTCACCACCGATCCGATCGACGCGCGCTCGACCCGCTACGCCAGCGACCTGGCGAAGGGTTTCGAGGTGCCGATTGTGCACGTCAACGCCGACGATGCCGAGTCGTGCGTGCACGTCGTGCGTCTGGGCATCGAGTATCGCGCCAGGTTCGGCAAGGATTTCCTGATCGACGTCGTCGGCTACCGCCGTCACGGTCACAACGAGACCGACGAGCCGGCCTTCACCCAGCCGACGCTGTACAAGAAGATCAGATCGCACCCTTCGCCGCGCGAAGTGTGGGGCAGCAGGCTCGTCGCCGAGGGAATCGTCACGGACGACGAAGTGAAGGCAATCGACGCCGAAGCGGCCGCCAACTTCGACCGCATCCTTACCGCGATGAAAGCGGGCGAGATCGATACACTGGAGTACAATCCGGCGAAAACAGCCGAGGCCGATCAGTCGGGCGCTGCCAGCGGCGACACCGCGGTCAGCGCCGATCTGCTGCGCGATCTGAACGATCGGCTGCTGAAATGGCCGGCGACCCTCAAGGTCAATCCGCGACTGGCGAAGACCCTGGCGCGCCGCGCCGAGGCGATGGGCGACGCCGGCGGGATCGACTGGGGCCATGCAGAGGCGCTGGCTTTCGCATCGCTCCTCACCGAGGGAACTTCGGTGCGCCTCAGCGGCCAGGACGCCGAGCGCGCGACATTCTCGCATCGCCAGGCCGTGCTGCACGATTCCGAGACGGGCGAGGTGTACGTTCCGCTGCAGCACGTTACAGACGGCTCGGGGAAGAAGCCGGCGAGAATCGAGATCTACAACAGCCCCCTGTCGGAGACCGCGGTGCTGGGCTTCGAGTACGGGTACAGCACCGCGTCCGACGACACGCTCGTGCTGTGGGAAGCGCAGTACGGCGATTTCGTGAACGTCGCCCAGCCGATCATCGACCAGTTCATCTCCGCGGACCGCGCCAAGTGGGGCCAGGATTCATCTCTGGTGATGCTGCTTCCGCACGGCTACGAGGGTCAGGGTCCCGAGCATTCGAGCGCGAGGCTGGAGCGGTTCCTCCAGCTCTGCGCCGAGGGCAACCAAAGGGTTGCATATCCATCGACGCCGGCGCAGTACTTCCACATCGTCAGACGGCAGGCGCAGCTGTACGAGCGCCGTCCGCTGATCCTGATGCAGCCGAAGAGTCTGCTGCGTCTTCCGGAGGCGGCGTCGAAGCTGACGGATCTCACCAGCGGCAGCTTCCGCACGGTGATCGACGATCCGGTTTCCTCGCAGAACCGCGAGGCAATCACGCGGCTGGTTTTCTGCACTGGCAAGATCTACTACGATCTGGCGGTCAAGCGCGCGCCACATGTGGCGCTGGTCAGGGTCGAGGAGCTGTACCCGTGGCCGGGGAATCAGGTCGCGCAGATCGTCGATGCGTATCCGGCGATCGAAGAAGTGGTGTGGGCGCAGGAGGAGCCGAAGAACCAGGGCGCCTGGTCGTATGCGGCCCCGCGTCTCCGCGTCTCGACCGGTAACGCTTTGATGACTCGCTACATTGGACGCCCCGATCGCTCGAGCCCCGCGGAAGGCTACGCCGAGGCGCACAAGAAAGAGCAGGAGCGCATCGTGGCGGAGGTCAACGCGCCGATGCAGCAGCCGGCTGGCGCCAGGCGCCGTGGAATGGCGGTCAAGGCCTGATCGTTTTTCAGAATCGACAATGAAGAGAGCGATATTGATCGCCGCGACTGCTGCGACTGGATTTCTGCCGCTCGATTTCGCGGCTCAGTCCCGGCCGGTCCACGATGCGCTGAGTCAGGCAACGGCGCCTGACACCATGCGGGTGCTGTGGATAGCGGCGCACCCCGACGATGAAGACACCAATCTCATCGCCTGGCTGGCGCGCGGCAGGAACGTGAAGACCGCCTACCTGTCGCTGACCCGGGGCGACGGCGGACAGAATCTGATCGGCAACGAGCTGGGCGAAGCGCTCGGCGTCATTCGCACCGAGGAGCTGCTGGCGGCGCGGCGGATAGACGGCGCGCATCAGTATTTCGGGCGCGAATACGATTTCGGATTCTCCAAGACCGCGGATGAGACCCTTCGCCACTGGCCGCGAGACTCGGTGCTGGACGACGTGATGACGGTGATGCGCGCCTTCAGGCCGCACATTGTAATTACGACTTTCTCCGGGACGCCCCGCGACGGACACGGGCACCACCAGGTTTCGGCGCTGGTGGCGCGCGATGCGTACAACATGGCTGCGGACACTGTGCGCTTTCCCGTCGCGCGATTCGGCAAACCGTGGACGCCCCTCAAGCTCTATCGGCTGGCGAGGTTCTCACCCCAGGATCGCACCCTCGCAATAAACGTCGGCGAGTTCAACCCCTACCTGGGCGTCTCGTATCAGGAGATCGCCGCCGACAGCAGATCACAGCACAAGTCGCAGGGACAGGGAACCGTCCATCAAAAGGGAGTCGACTGGGACTATCTGATGCGCGAGGACTCGCGCGTTCCGGCCCCACCGGCGAAGGAAGAACAGACGATATTCGCGGGGCTGGACACCACCAGGATTCTGGTGCGTGATGGCCGGGTCACGCCGCCGATGGCGGATGCGCCGCTCGAGCTCGAAGCCGTAGCGGATCGACGGACGCTCGCCCTCGGCGAGACGGCTCAAATTACGATGACCCTTTACAACCGCGGTCATTCGCCGGTCGGTTTCACCTATGTGTACTATGGTGATCTGATCGGATCCAGGACGCTGTTGCCCGACTCTTCGTTTCGCTGGCAGACTGACTACAAGGCTACCGAGATTACCCAGCCGTGGTGGCTGGCTCAGCCGCGCAACGGCGATCTCTTCTCGCCGAAGCTCGACACCCTCTCCGAGGACGAAAGGAGCAAGCGGGACTGGGAACGACTGCCGGTCAGCGTCGATGGCCAGCGTCGAACGCTGGAGACGCCGATCGTGTTCCACTATGTGGATCGGGTGCGCGGCGACGTTCAGCTCCCGTTGACGGTCGCTCCGGGAATCGCGATCACGCTCGACCAGGCTGTGGAGATGGCTCGCACCAGAGCGCCGTTCAGCCAGGTGATTCGCGCGACTCTGCGCTCGGCGTACGTCGATTCCACACCGGTGACCGTTACTCTCACCTTGCCGCAAGGCCTGACGGCGGATTCGATTTCACGCTCGGTGACGATGTCACCACAAGGCACACGAACGCTGACATTCAGAGTGCGGGGCAATCTATCGCCGGGGATGCACCAGATCACCGCGACGGCCGCGGCCAAGGGAGGGGTGTTCCACAGCGGCTATGTGCCTGTGGAGTATCCGCACATAAACCCGCAGCGCATTTACCGACCGTCGACGCTAACGATCAGCGCGGCGGATCTGATTCTACCGCCGAGACTCATTGTTGGGTACGTGCCGGGTGTCAGCGACAACGTCGCGCCCATCCTTCAGCAGCTGGGCGTACCACTTACGATCATCGATCCCGAGGACATCCCGGCGACCGATCTCAGCAGATTCTCGGCGATCGTCGTCGGCCCGCGCGCGTATCAGGCGAGCCAGACGCTGATCGACAATAACGAGTATCTGCTGTCGTACGTGCGCAACGGCGGCCGGCTGATCGTCCAGTACGGACAGGGCGAGATGCAGCGACCGGGCATCATGCCGTATCCGATTACTCTCGGTCAGCCCGCCGCACGTGTTACGGACGAGAATGCACCGGTGACATTCACCGATCCGGCATCGCCGCTGTTGAACGCACCGAACAAGATCACCCAGAATGATTTCAACGGCTGGGTGCAGGAGCGCGCGACCTACATGCCGTCGACCTTCGACTCGCGGTATCGGACGATGTTGTCGATGAACGACCCGGGCGAGCCGGCCAATCGCGCCGCGATTCTGGCGGCGGCGTACGGTCGCGGAACTTACATCTATGTGCCGCTGGCCCTGTTCCGGCAGCTTCCGGCCGGAGTGCCTGGCGGCGCACGCATCTTCGCCAACCTGCTCGGCGGCAACGTCATCAAATGAGACCGCGGGTGTGGGCCGCGGCCATCGCGGCGATGTTGGCGGCGGCGTGCAGCTCGGACAACCGGACGGTCCTGATCGTCTATTCGCCTCACGGGAAGGAGCTGCTGGACTACTTCGAGAAGGGCTTCGAGAAGGCGCATCCCGAAATCGATGTGCAGTGGGTCGACATGGGGTCGCAGGAAGTTCTCGAGAGAGTGCGCAACGAGAAACCCAATCCGCAGGCCGACGTGTGGTTCGGCGCGCCCGCCGAAGCGTTCGACAGGGCGACCCGGGAGAATCTGCTGCAGCCGTACAAGCCGACGTGGGCGGCCGCCATCGATCCCGAGGGGCGCGACGCGCACGACAACTGGTACGGCACCTACCTGACGCCCGAGGTCATCGGCTACAATCGCGAAGCGGTCAGCGACGCCGAAGCACCGAAGGACTGGGACGACCTGATAGATCCGAAGTGGAAGGGCAAGCTCGTGATCCGCGACCCCATCGCATCGGGGACGATGCGCGCCATCTTCGGCGCCATCATGGCGCGCTCCATTGCGCAAACCGGCAAGCCCGATGCAGGCTATGAGTGGCTCCGTAAGCTCGACGCGAACACCAGAGAGTACACTCTGAATCCGACGATTCTCTACCAGAAGCTCGGCCGGCAGGAAGGGTTGGTGACGATGTGGGACATGCCGGACTTCGCCACTCTCGAGCAGCGGACGAAGATCCCGATCAAGTACGTGATTCCGAAGAGCGGGACGCCGCTGCTCGTGGACGGGATCGGCATCGTCCGCGGCACGAAGCATCCGAAGGAAGCCGAGGAGTACTACGAGTACGTCACCACGCCCGAGGCGATGATTGCCGCCGCCGATTCGTTTCTGCGCATCCCCGCGCGCAAGGACATTCCGATGGCGAAGCTCCCGGGATGGATTCGCGACGCGATGACCCAGATCAAGCCGATGCCTGTCGACCGCGAGGTGATGGCGGCGCATCTGGACGAGTGGATGAAGTACTGGGACGCGAACATCAGGAATCGCGGTAAGCGCCAGTGACCGGCGCGCCGCAGGCGCCAACCGGGCCCGTGGCCGCGAAGAGCGGCACGCTCGCTCTCAACGGCATCACCCGGCGGTTCGGTGATTTCACCGCTGTCGACAACATCTCGTTCGAGGTAGGCCCGGGCGAACTGCTGGCGCTCGTCGGCGCGTCGGGCTCAGGCAAGACGACGACTCTGCGCATCGCCGCCGGCTACGAGGCGCCCGACGCGGGCACCGTCACGCTCGGCGGCGCCGACCTCACCCGCGTTCCGCCCGAGCGGCGCGGCTTCGGGATGGTCTTCCAGCACTACGCGCTGTTTCCGCACATGCCGGTCGAGCAGAACGTCGCCTTCGGGCTCGAGGCGCGGGGCCTGGGGAAAGCGGAGCGATTGCAGAAGGCACGCTCGGCGCTGGCAAGCGTCGGACTGGAAGGAGCCGGCCAACGGCCGATCCAGTCCCTGTCCGGCGGCGAGCAGCAACGCGTGGCCCTGGCGCGGGCGCTGGTGATCGAGCCGAGGGCGCTGCTGCTCGATGAGCCGCTGTCCAACCTTGATCCGACGCTGCGGCAGGCGATGCGCGACGATTTGCGCGCGATGCTGCGGCGCGTCGGGGTGCCGGCGTTGTTCGTGACCCACGATCAGGAGGACGCTTTCGCCATCGCCGATCGAATCGCATTGCTCAAGAGCGGGAAGCTGCTCCAGTCGGGGACGCCGGAGGAGCTGTACCACTCGCCAGCCTCCCGGGAGGTGGCGGCGTTCATCGGCCGCGGCAGCATCGTGCCGGCCGAGGACAAGGGAGACACGGCGACGGTGACGATCGGCGGCGTGGCGCGAGAGCTGGCGGTGACGAGACCGAAAGGCGCGGAATCTCCGGTGGCGAACGCGTTCGTCGTGCTGCGGCCCGACGCGCTGGAGCTGGCCCGGGGAGCCAGTGTGCTGGCGTGGCGCGGGCGGATCACCAACCGCCGATTCGCCGGCGGACTCATCGTCTATCGGGTGCAGCTCGCCGACGGAGTGGTCGTCGATGTCGAGTCGTCTTCGGGCGAGGCCCACGAGGACGACAACGTCTCGGTCTCGCCGCTTCGCGGGCCGTTCCCGCTGGTGCCGGGATGAGCACCGCGTTTCGGCGTCAAAACTGGATCATCGCGCTGCCCGTCATAGCGCTGTTGTTGTGGACAGTGGTGTATCCCAACGTCTCGGTCATCGCCGGCAGCTTCGAGAACGGCCTCGGCCACTGGCGGGAATTCGCCAACAGTCCCGCCGATCGGGAAGCATTGTGGACGAGTCTGGTGATCGCGGTGGCATCGGTGCTCGCCTCGCTGGCGATCGGCGTGCCGCTGGCATTCCTGCTGGGCCGATTCGAGTTCCCCGGACGGCGGCTGCTCCGCGCGGTGGCGACCTTGCCGGCGGCGCTGCCGCCCCTCGTCGGTGTGATCGCGTTCTTGTTTCTGTACGGGGAGAGCGGAGTGGTGACCCGCGCGATCCAGCGCGCCTTCGGAATGGCGCAAGCTCCGTGGCGACTGCAGGGCGTGGGGGCGATCGTGTTCGTCCACGCCTACACGATGTACGTCTACGTCTTTCTGTTCGTCTCGGCGGGACTCGAGCGCTTCGACGCGACGCTCGACGAAGCCGCGTCCGGACTCGGTGCCAACACCTGGCAGCGGCTGCGACGCGTGACGCTGCCGCTCTTGATGCCGGCGGTGCTCGGATCGATGCTGCTGGTGTTCATGAACGCGCTCGGATCCTTCTCGGCGCCTTACGTGTTTGGCGGTGGACTGCGGGT
>DASXGU010000083.1:0-8727 GCA_036488915.1 Gemmatimonadaceae bacterium
CATTGGAGCCGATGTCTATCACTCCCCTCTCCTCCGGGGGCCGTTGACGAGGGGACGACCTCCGTTCGTGATGACCGTTCACGACCTGGTTCCGGTCCGCTGGCCCGAGACGATGCCGGCGTGGCATCGCTGGTACACCGCGCGCGCGATCAGGAAATTGGTGGCTGCCGCCGACAGAATAATCGCTCCGTCCGCCGACACGGCCAACGATCTCAACTCCCTGCTCGGCGTTTCCTACGACCGAATCCGAATTGTGCCCAATGGCGTCGATACACGGTTCTTCGGCGACGCCCGCTCGACGAAATCGGAGACCCGTCCGTATGTGCTCTTCGTCGGCACGCCGGAGCCGCGCAAGAACCTGGGCCGGCTGGTCTCCGCAATGGAGATCGTGCGGAGTAGTGGACTCGACGTGGATCTCGTGATCGCCGGCACTGGCGGGTGGGGAAGCTCACTCCACGAGGGGCCGCGCATACGTCGAGCCGGCCGCGTCAGCGACGCCGAACTCCAGTCGCTCTACGCGAACGCCGCCTGCGTGGCCCTTCCTTCGCTGCATGAAGGGTTCGGACTGCCCGCGCTCGAGGCGATGGCTGCGGGAACGCCGGTGGTCGCCGGTAACGCGGGCGCGTTGCCTGAAGTCACGGGTGGCGCCGCGGTGCTGGTCGATCCAACCACGGAAAGCGCAATCGCAGAAGGCATCGCAATCGCGATAAGCGAGCGCTCGCGACTCGTGCCCCTCGGCCGTGCACGCGCCAGAGAGTTCACTTGGGCACGGAGCGCAGCCCTCACGGCAGCGGTCTATCGCGAGCTGGGCTGACTTACTTCCCGGTGGCGACGACCTCGCGAAAGGTCTCGTCGTACTGCTCGCTGACCTTGTCCCAGCTGTACTCACGCTCAATGCGGCGCGGCGCGCGGCGCCGCAGGTCCGCGACCAGCAGCGGATCTCCTTCAACCTTGCGCATCAGCTCGGCGAGTGCGGTCGGGTCCTTTGGGAAGAACAGCCCGGTATCCGCCAGCACCTCGCGATTGAAGACGGTGTCGAGAGCCAGAATGCAATTGCCGTATCCCATCGCTTTGAGCAGGGACGGGTTGGTGCCGCCGACCGAATGTCCGTGCACGTACGCGAAGCAGTTGCAGTGCAGCTCCTTGATCACGGACTGATCGTGAATGTGGCCGGTGAAGATCACCCTGTCCGTCGCGATCTCGCGCAGCCGGCGATGAAACGGGCTGTCGTAGTTGGCTCCTCCCGCCACCACCAGCTTCTTTTTCGTCCCGGATTCCAGAAAGCCGAGCATGATCACGTCGGCGTGGTTCTCGGGAATCAGCCTGCTGGCGATGAGGTAGTAGTCGCCGGGCTCCACGCCGAACTGCTTTACGAGCTCCGGATTCTCCGAAGACTCGACGTACGCGCCGTACGCGATCATCGTCGTCTCCTTGTGGAACTCGTCCAGATAGATGACCCGCATCGCTTCGGCGTCGGTAATGAGGCGATTGCAGAAACGAATTGCGGCCCGGGCCGCGCTCCGGAAGTAGAGCCGGGCCAACGGGCCCCATTTGGCGCGCTTCCAGTCGAGGCCGTCGACATTCATCACCACCGTCGCGCCCATGCTGCGACAGAGGGCGGCGTGGTGTCCCATACCGACGTTGACGAAGAAGAACAAATCGTATCGCCCGAAGACGAGCGCGTGGACGGAAGCCAGCAACGTCGCGACGAGCCCGGATAAATTCTTGCCGCCCGGCGACGGAACGTACCTGAGCTTGACGCCCTTGTACTCCGTGACGCGCAGCTCGTGCGGATACTGGCTGCCGCGGCAGTAGATGGTGACCTCGTGCCCCATCGCCGCCAGGCGAGGCGCGATCTCACCGAACGCGGTCTCGAATCCGGTGAAATGCAGCTGGGGCAGCGGCATGCCGTAAAGACCGAGCATGCCGATACGAAGTCGCTTTCGCTCTCGGGTTGAAGACACTGTCATGTTGTTGCTGCCCCGAGCGGGATCTAGATGAGTCGTGACGTCCAGGTCTTGGGGACCAGGGGCGAATCGATCTCGATCGGCAAGTGATAGGTGAACGGGCGCGTGCCGTGCTCGCGAATCCAGTCCACCATCGACTGTAGGCCCGCCCTCAGCGAGACCTTCGGCTCATAGTCGAGCAGCCTGCGCGCCTTGTCCGCCGAGCAGGTCGCCTCACGGACTTCGCGGGGGCGATCGGCGACGTAGATCGGATCGAGATCGAAGTTGAGCAGCTCCGCCAGAATGCGCGCCAGCTCGTTGATCGTGACCGTCTCGGTGTCAGGTCCGATGTTGATGACTTGTCCGCTGAGGCCCGGCAAGGTGCCCATCTTGATGAGCGGGTCCACGCAATCCTGGACGAACGAGAAGGTGCGCGACTGCTCGCCGTCCCCGTAGATCACCGGCTGCTTGCCCTGCATCATCCGATTGATCATGATGCTCGCGACGTTCCGGTAGGCGTCGTCGTACTTCTGGCGGGGACCGATGATGTTGTGCGGGACGGCGATGGTATACTCGAAGCCGTGGGTCTCGGCGACGTTGGCGACGAGGATCTCGCCCGCGTACTTCGAGACTCCGTAAGGGTCCACTGGCGCCGGCGTCTGGTCTTCGGTGAACGGCGGCTTCCCGTGCCCGTAGCGAGCCATGCTCGAGCAATAGACGAAGCGCTTTACCTTGTTGGTGGCGGCCCCAACCAGCATCCCCGCGGTGTTCTCGTAAACGTGCTTGGCGATGAGTGCCGGCGAGAATACGCTCAGCCCCTCCGTTGCGATCGCTGCGCAATGGTAGATCAGATCCGTCCCCGCCGTCAGACGCTTCATGGCGGTGACATCGCAGGTATCCGCCTCCTCGAACTGGATGCCCTCGGGAAGGTTGTTCAGATCACCACCAATCATGTTGTCGCAGCCAACGACTTCATGACCCGAGCGAATGAACGAATCGGCCAGATGGCTACCGAGGAATCCGGCGACGCCGGATACGAAGACCTTCACTTGGTTCCCTTTTTCAGGTTTTGCCGGCGCAAAGGCGCCGTGCGCAGACGACAAATTTGTCCGCTTCAGCCGTGCCGAGCAAGGCCGTTCGACTTCATCTCCAGGCGATGCAACTGGCTTTTCAGCGAGCGCGCGACAGCGTCGACACCGATCCCTTCCATGCAGCGCGGCGTCGCGAAGACGCACGTGTCGAAGCAGGGCCGGCACGGCATGTCATCGACCTGCACGACCGAGTCCAGCTCGCCGCGGGGTCCATACCAGTCACTTCGCTGGGGACCGAACAGCGCGGTGACCGGTGTACCCAGCGCGTTGGCGATGTGCATGGGACCGCTGTCGCTGCACAACAGCAGGCTGCACTGAGTAAGGAGGGCCATGAATCCGCGCAGCTCGCTCTTGATGCGCGGCACGAAGTGATGTGGGTTGATGTCGCTCGAGTCTCCGTCCTGCTCCTCGAAGATCACTGCCTGAACTCCGCCCGGTCCGACGACGTCGTCGATCACTCGGGCGAACCGATCTCCTTTCCATCGCCGCACCGCCTGGCGTGCGCCAGGATGGATTCCGACGATGGGTCTCTCGATCGACAAGCCGAGGATCGCCAGACGGCGCCGCGCATTGGCCATCTCACCTTCGGTGACCCTCAGGGTCGGCGCGAACCGCGGTTCGGAGACGCCGAGCGGTGACAACAGCGCCAGCCAGTCCGAGACCTTGTGATCGTTCTGTCGGCCGCTGGGAAGGACGTCGGTCAGCAGATGCGCGCCACCGCCGAAGTCGTAGCCGACGCGGCGGCGCGCGCCCGCGAAGTAGGTGATGAGATTGCTGCGGATGTCACGCCGGGCGTCGAACGAAACGTCAATGTCGAGCGCGCGCAGCCTCCGGATCACGCTCTGGAACTCGCGCGGAACATATCGGCTCGGCTTGAGCTTGCCGGTGAACGCCGTCCAGGGAAAGTCGAAGCAAATGATATCATCGACCAGTCCGCTGTGGTCCAGCAGCTCCTTCGCGTATGATTTCGCGAGCAGGGCGATTCTGGCGTGCGGGAAATTGACCCGGAGGGCGCGGAGAAGCGCCGTCGACAGCACGACGTCGCCAATTCCCCACGGCTCGACGACGAGGAACGAGCGCGGTTCGGCGTTCCGGGGAGTGGGCGGCGCCCAGACCGCGTGTACCGCCCGCGATGCGAAATCGAGCGCACCGATTGCGGCCAGCTTGCGTGGAGTTATCGTCCTCGTCTGCGCCAAACTTCAAAACCTCCGTTGATCCTGTCCATACTCAAGTCTCTCGCCGACAATAGCAGCCCGGACTCGCTGGCAACTCAGCTGCGACGCCGGCGCTTCTCGTTTTTTCTCTCGCTGCTCAGCGAAGTGCAGCGCCCCGTTCGCATCCTTGACGTTGGCGGCACGGCTGAGTTCTGGCAACTGATGGGGCTCGACAAGCTCCGAGACATCCGTATTACGTTGTTCAATCTACGGGCCAACAGCGTCGCAGGATCGATGCTCGAGAGCGTAGCCGGCGACGCCAGAGACCTGTCCCGATATCAGGACAAGTCGTTCGACGTCGTCTTCTCGAACTCTGTTATCGAGCACCTCGGACCAAAATTCTCCGATCAGCAGCGAATGGCTTCCGAGATCCAGCGGGTGGGGGGACGCTACTTTGTGCAAACTCCGAACCGGTACTTCCCGCTGGAGCCGCATTTCCTGGTACCGGGCTTTCAATTCATGCCCGTGTCGCTACGGACGTGGCTGCTGTCGAGCTTCGATGTCGGGTGGTACAAGCGTATTCCAGACAGAGCGGCGGCGCGGCGCGAAGTGGAAAGCGTCTCTCTCCTCGGCGAAGGCCAGGTTCGAAAGCTGTTTCCCGGAGCGCGCATCTACAGGGAGCGGATCCTCGGCCTTACGAAGTCGTTCGTCGCGTACGGGGGCTGGAGCGTCAGAACGCCCCGGTCCGCCTGAGGACCGCGGGAATCGTCCGGAACATGATGCTGAAGTCGAGCCAGAAGGACCACTGCTCGATGTACTGCCGATCGAGGTAGATCACGTCCTCGAAATCCAGAACCTCGCTCCGGCCACTGACCTGCCAAAGCCCGGTGATACCCGGTTTGGCGTCCAGGCGACGGAAATGGTGGTCCTCGTATTCCTCGAAGTCCGATTGGAAGAACGGGCGCGGACCGACCAGCGACATCTCGCCGATCAATACGTTGAGAAACTGGGGTAGCTCATCCAGGCTCCATCGCCTGAGGAACCGGCCCAGGCGAGTAACGCGCGGATCGTCGCGGATCTTGAACAGCCGGCAATCCCCCGAATGATTGAGGTGCGCGAGCTCCTGCTTCTCGTCGTCGGCGCCGTCGCGCATCGTGCGGAACTTGATCATCCTGAACCGGCGCCCGCCAAGCCCCGCGCGCTCCTGGAAGAAAAATGGCGAGCCCGGTGAATCGAGCTTGACCGCAATGGCGATCAGGATCAGCAGTGGCGACATGAGTACCAGCAATATCGAACTCACGCACAGATCGACGATGCGCTTGGATATAAGTGCCCGCGCCTTCAGCACCGGGCTGCCTAGCTCGAAGAACGGCTGGTCGTGGTGCCAAACCAGGGTCGGCCTCACGCCATACACGCGCACTGCCCGAGCTGGATAAAGGATCTGACACCCGGCGTGCAGGCACTCCTCGATGACCGTGCTGATCCGGGTCAACGGCAAATCGGCGCAGACTACGACGGCTTCGGCGTCGTGGTGCTCGATCAACGCCGGCAGGTCCTCGACAGTGCCGAGATAGTCATCGGCTTCGGCGGATTCTGTGGCGACGTACCCGACGACCCGGTAATCGCCGCCGGGAGCCGCGATCGCGTCCTCGAAGCGGCGCGCGGCGATCGGCGCGCCGATCAGGATGGCAGCCCCTGCACCGCGTTGGCCCGGCCAGACGTTACGCAGAATCCACTCAGAGATCTGTCGCACGGCCAGCAATGACAGCCAAAGCACTCCGGCGGTGGCAATCATCGGCAACACCAGGTCTGACAATAGCCCGCGAGCGATACCGCCAGACCAGTTCAATACCACCGCACCGGCGACAGCCACAAAAAGCCGCATCGGCTGATTGAGTGCGCGGTGACGGCTGTGTCCGCCCGTGGCAAAGACCGCGGTCAGGGTGAGCAGCGCCATGATCACGAAGCGGGTCCCGCCAATGATCAGAGGCGTGTCCGGCAGCGATACCGCGCCGAACGCGGTCTCCCTGACCATCCAAATTGCCGCCGCGCGGGCGAACAAGATGGCGATGACATCTCCGATCAACAGCACCGCGAACCGAGTCGCAACGCGGCCAGTGTGGCGGCGCACGGAACGTGGCCGCCGCTCCCGCAGCGCATCGCGCCGATGCAGAGCCGGATGCATGAGTACCGACTCGCCCGAGCTGGAGCGCGCCGAGTGCGGCGTCACGAGAGGGATAACGTCATCGGCGAGCATGGGATAGCAAGATTAAAGCCGACGTCGGTTGAATGGGAGCCGGCTACGCTCCGGACAATGTACGTCGCTCCCGTAAACGCTGCACCGCCTTACCGACGGCCTGAATGACCTGCGCCGGCCGGATACCGGCGGGCGATCTGATCCCGTCGATCACGCCGCCGTCGGCGGTGTCGGAATCCGGTTGCAGCAGTGCGTGGTTCTCGCCGAGGGGAGCGAAGATTGGTCCAATACCGGCGCCGAACATCGCCACCGTCGGGACGCCCAGCGCTCCGGCAATGTGCATGGGCCCGCTATCGTTGCAGATGAGGAGATCGCATTGCGCGATCAGAGCGATCAGCTCCCTCAACGGCACCCGGACGCTCACCACACCCGGCACCACCCCGAGCTCGGCCCCGAAGCCCGTCGGTTCTGCGAAGATCACCACCCGAAGGGCAGGTTGTTTTGCGATCGACTCGGCTACCTCTCGGAAGGCTTCCAGTGGCCAGCGCTTCTGCTCCAGACTGGCGCCGGGATGCAGGCCCACCAGAAGCTCGTCGCTTTTCAGTCCGAGCGACGCAAGATACCCCTTGGCCGACAATCGCTCGACGTCCGAGACGTGAAGCCGCGGAATGAGCACCGTGCCCGCCCCACCGAATGGCGCGAGAAGCTGCATCCAGCTTTGCACTTTGTGGACGGCCTCCGCCGACGTGGCGACGGGGTCGGTGAGTATTTGGGGGTTGTTCCGGACGGGATACCCGACCGTTCGCCGTGCTCCCGAAAACGCCAGCAATGCTTGCTCGCGTATATGGAGACGCGACGAAAAGGCGAGATCGAAGTCTCGCACGCGCAGCTTTTTTGCCGTACGCCAGACGTCAATGGCGATTTTCGAGGCGCTTCTTACTCCGTACGACGCAAAGGCCATGTCGGCAGGTATGACTTCGTCGACGAGCCCGGTTCCCGAAAGCAGCTCGCCGGCGATCGGCTTGGCGAGCAGCGATATCTTCGCCCGCGGAAAAAGCACTCGAAGCTGCGCCAGAAAGGGCATCGCCAGCACGAGATCACCGATGTTCCAGAGCTCGACGACGAGGATTCGACTGACATCCCGATCACCGCTGCGCGACTTTGGACGCCGCGAAGCGAAAGCGCGCATTGCGGCGAGGGCCAGGCGGGTGCGAAGTCGGGCCCGCGGGATCGTGGGCATCGCGGCTACGCCGAGCTGAACCGGGTCGGGAACAACATACCAGCCCACGCCCGCCGCTCATTCGGAGTAAGCACCCTTTGCCACGCGACCCACGCGTATTGACCGATGCCGGCGATGGCGATGGCACCGGCCAGCTCCGGGTAGCCGCTGCCGCGCAGCCACCACCCCAGCGCAAAGGCGCCCGCCAGGATCGATCCGGAAGACCAGAGACTGCGCGACCGGGACAGCTCCACTGAATCCGAGGCTGCACGCCCGATCGCGCGCCTGCTCGCCCAGCTATAAAGGACGAGATCTTCGGAGCAACGGATGGTCCACGCCATCGCCGCGCCGGTTATCCCCAGTGTGCGGACGAGCAGGATCGTGAGGGGAATGTGCACCGCCACCTGAAAAAGGTTGATCTTGGCGGGCAGATCGGGCCGCGCCGCGCCATAGAGGAGCGCCATGGGGAGGTGAGCCAGTCCGGTGAGCAGCACACCAATCGACAGAATTCGGAGGGCGACGCCGGCGGTCTCGGCGAACGCCCGTCCCAACCACAAGCCGAGGATTTCCGGAGCGAACACGAACAACGCCAGGCAAAGTGGAAAGAGCAGCGCCTCGAGCTGACGCCGCGCGGCGCGCGTAACCACCAACACGCGGTCGCGGCCCGCCTGGGCATCGGCCTCGGAAAGCGCCGGAAGCATGGCGCTGAACGCGGTGGCGGGAATGAGAAGGAACCTGTTCGCGGCTTCGGCGGCCCCCGTGTAATAGCCGAGACCGGCGACGCCGACGACAGACCCGACCACGAACCTGTCGAAGCTCGCCAGCGCGGGTCCGAGCGCTGTCGAGATGGCCACCCAGCCTGAATAGCCGAGCATCTCACGCAGCGTGCGCATGTTGGCCGGCAGGCCCCACCTCCGGTCCAGAAGGACGCGTCGCACAGCTTCGGCGTTGAGGAACGCTAGGCTGACTCGCACGCCGAGCAGTACCCACAGGATGGTGGGCAGCGACGCACCCAGCGACGCGGCAATCGCCGGCACCATCACCGACGCCAGACTGCTCGGGACGCGGAGGGCCGTGCTGAGATCGAACCTCTGGGCCCCCTCCAGTGCGGCACGCATCG
>DASXGU010000089.1:0-1773 GCA_036488915.1 Gemmatimonadaceae bacterium
TCTGCAGCTCGGGTTTGGACACGAACCCCGTGAGCCGCAGGTTGCCCGGCTCGGGCGGAGTGTAGTCGGCTTCGCGCTTCCACGGCGGCGGCTCGGGGATGCCTAGCCGAGCGAACTCCATTTCCGCGGCGGTAGGCAGCATCATGCCCGCCGTGTCGCGGCCGAAGATCTGGAACAAACGGTCGCCCGCAGATTTGACCGCCGGAGCTACGAGCAGCGCCTGTGTTGCCGAGTGCAGTTCAAAATGGCGCTCCGGATGGGCAAGAGCGTAGTGCGTTACCAGCGCAGCGATGTGGGCGAGTTCAGTCTGCTCGGATTTCAGGAATTTTCGCCGAGCGGGCGTGTTGTAGAAAAGGTCGCGAATGACGATGGTCGTTCCCGCCGGGGCGCCCGAGTCCTCGACACGCAGGATGTTGCCGCCGGCGATCTCGACCTCGGTGCCGACTTCTTCGATGGACGCGCCGGAGGCCGGTGTGGCGCGGGTTTCAAGCGTGAGTCGAGACACAGAGGCGATGGATGGCAGCGCCTCGCCGCGGAACCCGAGGGTGCGGATGGATAGAAGGTCGTCAGAGGTGTGCAGTTTCGAGGTGGCGTGACGTTCGAACGCGAGCAGCGCGTCGTCGCGGACCATGCCGTGGCCGTTATCGACGATGCGGATGAGCTTGCGCCCGCCCCCTTCTACATCGATACGGACGCGCGTTGCCCCAGCGTCGAGCGAATTTTCGAGCAGCTCCTTGACGACGGACGCAGGGCGCTCAACAACTTCGCCGGCGGCAATCTGATTCGCCACCTGGTCTGACAGAACTCGGATGCGCCCCATGGGTCGATTGTAGAGCGAAGCAAAGGAAAACGCCGGTTCGCGTGATAGGTCTGCGAATCCGGCGTTCCAGAGTGGGAGCGAATGCCTCTTACTTCTTCTTGCCCTTCTTTTTAGCCTTGCGGTCCTTCTTGTCAGAGCCCACTTCGCGGTCGCCGATCATGTGCAGGCGCATGAAGTTGGTAGCGCCGGATTTCGTCCGGGTGCCGGCAACGATTCCAACCACCTGGTTGGTCTGGACGTAGCCGTTCTTCTCAAGTATCTCTTCGGCGATGGTCACCAGCTTGTCCGTATCGCGGGCATGCGGGCAGAGGATCGGGTACGTGCCCCAGAGGAGCATGTCTCGATTAACGACGGTTTCGTACGGCGAAAGAGCGAAGATCGGAGGTTCCGGACGGTACTTCGACAGCATGCGCGCGGTTGACCCGGTCTCCGTAAAGATCGCGATGGCGCCGAGTTCCAGATCTTCGGCGGAGTGCGCCATGCACTCGCATATGGTCTCCGCGACGGTCAGCCGCGCCGCGATGGGAGAGCGCCTCTTCGGCGGCGGATCGAGCCGGATCTGATGCTCGGTTTCGGCAACGATGTTGGCCATCATGGCCACGGTTTGGACCGGATACTTTCCGGTGGCAGTTTCTCCCGAGAGCATGACTGCGTCGGTGCCGTCGTAGATGGCGTTGGCGACGTCCGAGGCTTCGGCGCGCGTCGGTCGCGGATTCTCGATCATGGACTCGAGCATCTGCGTGGCGGTGATCACAGGCTTGCGATACTCGCCTGCGCGACGGATGATGTGCTTCTGAATCGCAGGAACTTTCTCGGGCGGAACCTCAACCCCGAGATCGCCGCGTGCCACCATGATTCCGTCCGCGACTTCGAGGATGGAATCGAGGTGCTCGACTGCCTGCGGCTTCTCCAGCTTGGCAACGATCCAGAGATCGGACTTGAATGCGTCCAGC
>DASXGU010000066.1:0-13487 GCA_036488915.1 Gemmatimonadaceae bacterium
GCCGAGATCGTCGACGCGATCGGCCCGGAGAAGGACGTGCCGGCGCCCGACGTGAACACCAACGAGCAGATCATGGCGTGGGTGATGGACACCTACTCGATGCACGTCGGACACACGACGACGTCCGTGGTGACCGGGAAGCCCGTGGAGCTCGGTGGCTCACTCGGCCGTCGCGAGGCCACCGGCCGCGGCTGCATGATCGTCACCAAGGAAGCGCTCAAGCATCTGGGGATGCCGGTGAAGGGGACCACCGTCGCGGTCCAGGGGTTTGGCAACGTCGGCTCGGTGGCTGCCGAGCTGCTGGCGCGCGAAGGCTGCAAAGTCGTCGCCATCGGGGACCGCTCGGTATCGCTCTACAACGCGGGCGGCATCGACATCTCGGATGCGATCGCCTACGTGAAAAAGAACAGATCTCTCGAGGGATACGGCAAGGCGGAGGTGATTTCCGGCGCCGACCTGCTCACTCTCAAGGTCGACGTCCTGCTGCCCGCCGCTCTCGAGAACGTCATCACCACGCGCAACGCCGGCGACATCAAGGCGCGAATCATCTGTGAGGGGGCGAACGGTCCGACAACCGCTGCCGCCGACTCCGTGCTCGACGAGAACGGCATCTTCGTCATCCCCGACATTCTGGCCAACGCGGGCGGCGTCACGGTCTCGTACTTCGAATGGGTCCAGGATCGCGGCGGCTACTTCTGGCCTGAGGACCTGGTCAACGAGCGACTGGAGACCATCATGAAGCGGAGCTTTCACGATGTTCTCGACCTTTCCCGGCAGCGTCGCGTGAACATGCGCACTGCCGCGTACATGGTCTCGATCAGCAGAGTGGCCAGCGTCCACAAGCTCCGCGGCATCTACGCCTAGATGCGGCTCGTCGTGGCCGTGGTGGGCAAAGCACGCAGCCCCTCGCTCGGCGACGCGATCCGGGACTACGAGAAGCGAGCGGCGCGGTACTGGCCGCTCGACGTGCATGAAGTCCGCGAAGAGCGAGCCGGCGGCATTCCGACCGACAAGGTGAAGGAGCGGGAAGGGGACCGCCTGACGGAGAAGGTTCCGTCGCGAGCGAAAACCGTCGCCTGCGAGCCGGGCGGCGAGTCCCTTACCTCCGAGCAATTCGCGGCATTTCTGCAGACCGCCCGTGAGCAGGACCGGGATGTAGCGTTCCTGATAGGAGGCGCGTTTGGGCTGTCGCGCGCGGTGACAAACAGCTCGAGCATGAAGCTGTCGCTCGCGCCGTGGACGCTGCCCCACGAGATCGCGCGGCTGGTTCTGGCCGAGCAGATCTATCGTGCCGGAACCATCGTGCGGGGAGAGCCTTACCACAAATGACCACTCTCCAGTCCGACGGCGTCCGTGCCCGGGCTTCGAACCCGCAGGAGGCAGACTGGTTCGAGGAATGGTTCGGTGAGGACTACCTTCGCATTTATCAGCATCGCGACGAGCAGGAAGCCGAACACGTCATCGAGCTGATCGCCGCCAATCTCCCTGGCCATGCGGTCAATCGCGTGCTCGACCTGGGCTGCGGAGCGGGGCGCCACACCAAAGTGCTCGTCGAGCGGTGGTGGACGGTCGGGCTAGATCTGTCGCTGGCTCTGCTGAGGCAAGCGCGTCGGGAGTCGCCCGAGGCTCCTTATGTGCGAGCCGACATGCGCGAGCTTCCATTCGCCGACGGGAGCTTCGACCTGGTCGTCAATCTCTTCACCAGCTTCGGTTATTTCGACGACGACAGGGAGCACACAAGGCTGCTTTCCTGCGTTCGTACCGCAATGCGGGCGGGAGGAACCCTCGTCATCGACTTCCTCAACGCCAGCCAGGTTCGTCGCGACCTCGTGCCGTACGACGAGCGAGTCGAGAACGGCATCACCATCGAGCAGTGGCGCACGATCACGCCCGATGACCGATACGTCGAGAAAATCATCAGGCTGCGAGAGAAGGAGCGCGAGTACATCGAGCGAGTGCGCCTTTTGTCGCCGGCGGATCTAGAGAAGATGTTGACGACCGCCGGCTTCGAGGTGGTGAGGCTGTTCGGCGACTATTCCGGCGACGGCTGGTCGGAGACGTCGCCCCGCACGATACTTTTCGCCAGCCGTCGATGAATCCCCGAGTAATCACCCAGATTCTGGCGGGTAACCCGCTGGCAGCCGCCTTCATCGCGGGAACAACTCCCGCTGGTTGGTACGAGCCGGTTCCCACCGATGTCGGGGGCTGGAAAGAGCGGGTCGAGGCGACGCGCCGCGAATTCGCGCCGGACGGTCTCGATCGTCTCGCCCCCGCGTTCGCGGCTACCGGTCGGGCTAGGCAAAGACTCGATGCGTCTGCCGGCGGGCGTGGTGTAGTCGTCACGACCGGCCAGCAGCCGGGCCTGTTCGGCGGTCCGGTCTATACGATATCGAAAGCTCTCAGCGCGCTGGCGCTCGCCGACGAGCTCCAGCGTGCGATCGGGACCCCAGTCGCGCCGGTGTTCTGGGCGGCGACCGACGACACGGATTTTCGGGAAGCGAGCAGCACGGTCATCGCGGTACCGGGCGGAGCCCAGCTCTTAAGAATCGACCACACCGAGGCTCTTGGCCGGACCATGGCCACGATGCCCCTCGGCGACGTCTCTGGTCAGCTCGACGCGCTCATGAACGCAGCCGGGTCCACGATCGATCGCGCACCGCTGGAGCTCCTGCAGGAGTACTACACCGAAGGCCAGACGATCGGCTCGGCGTACGTATCGCTCTTGCGGGCGTTGTTCGAGCCGCTGGGGATTGCGGTGCTGGACGCATCGCACGAGCTGACGCGCGTCGCTGCCCGCCCCGTTCTCGACCAGGCTCTTCGACGCTCCGCGGCCATATCCACGAAAATCGCCGAGAGGAATCGGGAGATCGAGGCGGCGGGATTCGCACCACAGGTGCAGGACGTTCCCGGTCTCTCGTTGGTCTTCAGCAATGCCGGCGGCTCGCGCCGCAGAATTCCGATCAAGGCCGCCGGCAAGCAGGACGGCGCCGGCGACATTGGCCCCAACGTTCTCCTTCGCCCCATCATGGAGCGCGCGATTCTTCCCACCGCAACGTATATCGGCGGCCCGGCGGAGATCGCGTACTTCGCGCAGCTGGGGCCGATAGCCGAAGTGCTGGGCGCGAAGCGTCCGGCCATCGTGCCCCGATGGTCGGCGACCATCATCGAGCCCCACGTGGAGAAGATTCTAGAGAAGCTCTATCTGCTGCCGGAGGATTTCCGTGATCCCCACGAGGTCGAATCGCGTGTGGCCCGCTCATTCGTGCCGGAGCGCGTGCTCCAGGAATTGGAGGCGGCCCGTGAACAGCTGGAAGATCGAATGGACAAGCTCAGCGATGCCGTCGCCCAGGAGCCGCCGACAGTCAGCGCCAACGTCACTGGCGGGCTCAGGGCGAACCTGTTACGGAGACTCGATCGGTTCGAGCGGCGCCTTCTCGCCGCGGCGAAGCGACAACACGCGGACGTCATGACGGAAATCGGAACGGTCAGGGGCTCGCTGTATCCATTCGGGAAACCCCAGGAGCGGAGCATCAACTTCGTGCCACTGCTGGCGCGGTACGGTCCGGCGCTTCGCGATGACATGCTCGCCGAAGCGAGAGGACACGCGCAGCGGATCGTCGTCGGCGCTGGAGTGGCTTCAGAGGCAGCAGTATCTACCCCGGTGGTGTCGTGACGCCATCAGAAGAAGAAACATCGCGCCCGCTACCCGAATTTCTACCGCCCGAGGCCGACGAGGTCACCGAGGCTGCTCCACCCATTGAGCGGAGGGGGCGCCCGAGAACGCAGACCAGTGGTGCCTTCGACCGATCGAGGGGTGCCGCGTTCCTGGTGGGCTCCGGAATTCTGTTGAGCCGGCTCGCCGGACTGATTCGACAGACGATGATGGCGCGATACCTCGGCGCCGCGATGGCGGCCGACGCGTTCAACGCAGCGTTTCGCATCCCGAACATGCTCCAGAACCTGTTCGGCGAGGGCGTCCTTTCCGCGTCATTCATCCCCGAGTACGCCGGACTCCTCGGCAAGGGAGAAGAGGAAGAGGCAACTCGCCTGGCGGGTGCGGTGGCGGGAATGCTGGCGCTCGTCTCGGCGATCATCGTCCTCCTCGGCGTTTTGTCGGCGCCATGGCTGGTGGCGATCATCGCCAACGGTTTCACCGGAGAGAAGCGCGAGCTGACCGTCAGGCTGACGCGGATTCTTTTTCCCGGCGCCGGACTGCTGGTGTTCTCGGCGTGGTGTCTGGGGATTCTCAACAGTCACCGGCGCTTTTTCATGTCGTACACGGCGCCGGTGCTCTGGAATCTGGCGATGGTGGCGACGCTCATTTTCTTCCACAAAAGTCACACCGAAATAGAGCTGGCGGTTTATCTCGGATACGGGTCAGTGATCGGAAGCGCGCTCCAGTTCGGAATACAGCTGCCGCAGGTGCTGTCGCTGGCTCACGGCGTACGTCCACGACTCACCGCTGCCGCGGAGAGCGTGCGGAACGTCTTCAAGAATTTCGTCCCCGCGTTCGTCGGGCGCGGCGTGGTGCAGCTCAGCGCTTACGTCGACGCGTGGCTCGCCAGCTACCTGGGTAACGGAGCGGTCTCGTCGTTTACCTACGCGCAGGCGATTTACGTTCTGCCGATCAGCCTGTTCGGCATGGCGATATCGGCCGCCGAGCTGCCGGCGATGTCCCGCGCGGTGGGAACGACCGCTGAAATCGGCGCTTATCTCCGTGGCCGTCTCAGCGACGGCCTCGATCGAATCGCCTACTTCATCGTGCCGAGCGTCGTCGCGCTGTTCGCGCTCGGAGACCTGATCGTCCATCTGCTCTTCGAGAGCGGAAAGTTTTCCCGAGGGGACACGATCTGGGTGTGGGAGATCCTGATCGGGTCAACGGTGGGCCTGCTGGCATCGACGATGGGGCGCCTTTACTCCTCGACGTTTTACGCGCTGCGTGATACGCGCACGCCGCTGCGCTACGCCGTGGTCCGCGTGATCCTGACCACCGTGCTCGGGTACCTGTTCGCCCTCGTCCTCCCTGGCGTGTTGGGAGTAGATCCCCGGCTGGGGGCGGCCGGCCTGACCGCGTCAGCTGGTATGGCGGGCTGGGTCGAGTTTTACCTGTTGCGTCGAGAGATGGACAAACGCATCGGCCGGACGCGATTCGTCCAGTCACGGATGATTCGTCTTTGGGGCGCGGCAATCGGGGCAGCACTCGTTCCGTGGCTCTACAAGCTCGCCGTCGATCGGGCCTCGCCTGTTTTGTCCGCGCACGAGAACGCCATACGCTCCAAGCTGAGCGCTTTGGTGCTGCTCGCCGTGTTTGGGTTGCTATACGTCGGCATTACCGCCGCATTGAAGATCCCCGAAGCCGCCAACGTGATCGATCGCGGCAGGCGCATGCTGAGATTGGCGCGCCGGAGATAATGAACCGGGCTTTTCACGCGTGGTATAATTACACATGCTGCCCGTTCCAGACGCCGTTGCCAGTAAGCTGCCTCACCTTCCGGATGGACCGGGCGTCTATCTCTGGAAAGCAAAGGACGGCGCCACCCTGTACGTGGGGAAGGCCAAGCGGCTGCGCTCACGCGTGCGCAGCTACTTCAACAACGACCAGCTCGAGAGCGTAAAGACCCGCCATCTCGTCGGTCTCATCGCTGATCTGGAGACCATCGTCGTCCCCAGCGAAGCGCACGCGCTGATACTCGAAGCAAACCTGATCAAGGAGTATCATCCCCGCTTCAACATCGCGCTGCGTGATGACAAGTCCTATCCGTATATCAAGGTCACCGTCCAGGAGCCGTTCCCGCGCGTGTACGTGACGCGCCGGCTGGAGGACGACGGCGCGAGCTATTTCGGACCGTACACCGATGTCGGCGCCATGCGGCGGGCGCTCAACGTGGTGAAGCGGATCTTTACCGTTCGGAGCTGCAACTTCGACATGCCGGCGCAGATGCCGGAGCGTCCCTGCCTCGACTACTACATCAAGCGTTGCAAGGCGCCATGCATCCTCGCCCAGTCGCAGCACGACTATCGCTCAATGATCGACGAGGTGGTCCTGTTTCTCTCGGGTCGTCCCGATGAGGTCGTGCGCAGAGTCAAAGAGCGCATGGATCTCGCAGCGGAGCAGCTGGATTTCGAGCGCGCCGCCGAGCTTCGCGACGCCTTGCATCACCTCGAGCAGATGGAAGAGCCGACGGTGGTGCTCGAGGTAGAGGGTGGGGACCGCGATGTCATCGGTTACGCCCGCGATGGCGACGATGCCTGCGTGGTGATCCTTCGCATCAGAAGCGGGAAGCTGTTGTCGCGGGAGCAGCGTTTCCTGACCAACATCGACGGCGAAGACGACAGCGAAGTGATGACAATGTTCCTCGCCGGCAGCTACGTCGGAATGCAAGAAAAGGCAAAGCAGCTTCTCCTGCCGTTCGATTTCCGGGACCGTGAGCTCGTCGAGCAGACGCTGCCCGATACCCGCATCCAGATTCCCCAGCGGGGGCCGCGGCGAGACTTGATCGCGCTCGCCGAACAGAACGCGCGGCACTTGCTGGAGGAGCTGAAGCTGGCTTCGTCGGAGGCCGAGGAGCGGGCCGGCGACCCGGTGTACGAGCTGGGCAGGGAGCTGGGACTGCAGCGTCTGCCGCGGTCGCTCGTCTGCTTCGACATATCGACCACCCAGGGTACAGACACCGTCGGATCGTGCGTCTGGTTCGAGAACGGCCGGCCCAAGCGAGGGGAATATCGAAAGTTCAAGGTGAAGACGGTCGAGGGTAGCGACGACTTCGCATCCATGCACGAGGTGGTGCGCAGGTACTTCGACCGCCGGATCAGCGAGGGCAAGCCCATCCCGGACCTTATCGTGATCGACGGAGGAAAGGGTCAGCTTTCGGCGGCTCAGGCGGCTCTAACAGAGGTTGGGGTGACTGACAGGCCGTTGATCAGTCTCGCCAAGCGCGAGGAGGAAATCTTCGTCTGGGGCCGGAGCGAGCCGCTCAGACTTTCGCGGCGCTCCCCGGGGTTGAGGCTGCTCCAGCAGGCGCGTGACGAAGCCCATCGCTTCGCCGTGACCTACAACCGGAAGCGCCGGAGCATGCGCACCGTGACGTCAGAGCTCCTCAAGGTGCCGGGAATCGGACCGGTGAAACGGCGCCAGCTGCTGAAGGAATTCGGTAGCGTTCAGGGTGTGCGCGAGGCTGGGGAGGACGCTATCGCCACGCTTCCAGGATTCAACGCCGAGCGGGCCCGGAAGCTGCTCGAAGCGCTCGCTGCGGCGTCGCCGGTCTAGCCCCGAACTGAGCCGGCGCGTCACCTGCGAGCTGAGAGCTAAAGTTCGGCAATTGCTTGATTTCGCTCTCTATAGCTCTAAATTACTTGAGCTATGGTAAAAGTCTCCCACATCGATCCGGACAGCATCGCCGACGAGCTCGGCATCCAGCCCGGAACCGAGCTTCTGACGGTCAACGGGAGACCCCTCTCGGACTTCCTGGACTGGGAATTCCTTACCGCCGACGAAGAGCTCGTCATCGAAGCGCGGCAGCCCGACGGCGAGCCCGTCATCTACGAGCTCGAGCGTCTGGACGGGGAACCGCTCGGCGTCTCCCTTCAGCCGCCGGCGGTGCGTCGATGCGCCAACAAGTGCGAGTTCTGCTTCATCGAGGGACTGCCGGCGGGGCTCCGAAAACCGCTGTACATCCGCGACGACGATTATCGGCTGTCCTTCGCCTACGGCAATTTCGCCACCCTTTCGAATGTGAAGGAGCGGGACATCGAGCGGATCCTCGAGTACCGCCTCTCGCCGTTGTATGTCTCGGTGCACGCCACCAATCATGAGGCGCGAAAGGTTCTTCTCAACAATCCTCGGGTGCCCGACATCAAGGCGCAGCTCGGCAGGCTGGCGGGCGGCGGAATCAGCTTCCACTGCCAGATGGTGGTCGTGCCCGGGCTCAACGACGAGGACGTGCTGGAAGAGTCCTTGACGGACCTGTGGAACATGGGCGACGCCGTACTCTCTGCCGCGGTCGTTCCAGTCGGGCTGACCCAATTCTCACATCTTTATACCGGGAAGACGATGGACCTCGCCGCCGCGCGCGCGATCCTCGCCCGCGTGGAGCGATGGGGCGCGAAGGCGCTGAAAGAGCGAGGCGAAACCTGGGTCTTCGGCTCCGATGAGCTGTACATGCTTGCAGGCCGCGAGCTTCCGCCCCCCGCACATTACGGAGAGTTTGCCCAGATCGAGAACGGGGTAGGCGCCGTTACTTCGCTGCGCATGCGGGTCGCCGGCGGTCTCGATCGCGTCGCTCGACGCGACGGCCAGCGGATCGGCGTCGTGACGGGTTTCGCCATGGCTCCGCTGATGCCCGAGCTACTCGAGAAGCTGCGCCGCGTCACGGGAGCGGAATTCGAGCTGATCGTCGCTGAGAACTCACTGTTCGGCCGGACGATAACCACGGCCGGCTTGCTGGTGGGAAGAGATATCATGTCGGCGCTCGCCAACCGCCACGATCTCGACATCGCCCTGATCCCGGCCGAGACGATCAACGAGGATCGCATTTTCCTCGACGATTTCACTCTGGACGCCGTTCGCGCCGCTCTGCCCATGCCGATTTTTCCGTCCTACGACTTCATCGACGTGCTCGAATCGGAATCGAGCGCGGTGGCAGCGTGAACCTACCGGTAATCGCCCTCGTCGGCAGGCCCAACGTCGGCAAATCGGCGTTGTTCAACCGCATTGTCGGCGAGAACAACGCGATCGTCAGCGAAGAAGCCGGGACCACCCGTGACCGGCATTTCGCCCGCGCGGAGTGGAACGGCCGCCAGTTCTGGCTGGTCGACACCGGTGGACTCACCGACGATCCGCGGATACCGATGGACGTCGAGATCAAGCGCCAGGTGCTCCAGGCAATCGAAGAGTCCGATCTGTTGATGCTGGTGGTCGATGCCAGGACGGGCTTGCACCCGAGCGACTCGCGGGTTGTCGAGCTGCTGCGTGAGGCGCGCAAGCCGTGGGTCCTCGTGGCGAACAAGGTCGATGACCCATCCACGACCGACTTCTACGAGTTCTACGAGCTCGGCGCGGGCGACCCCGTTCCCGTCTCGGCCTTGAATGGCAAGAACTCGGGCGACATGCTCGACGTTCTCGTCGAGCGGATACCGACCGTCGCCGAGGAAGTACCGAACGCGCTGAGGGTCGCGGTCGTCGGACGCCCCAACGTCGGCAAATCGTCGATCATCAACCGGCTGCTCGGGGAGGAGCGCCTGGTGGTGGCGGACGACGCGGGGACCACTCGCGACGCGATCGACACGCCGATGATCTATCACGGCCGCGAGCTGATCTTCGTCGACACCGCGGGATTGCGCCGCCAGTCCAAGGTGGACGACGGCATCGAATTCTATTCCTCGCTGCGCACGAGACGTGCGATCGAGCGCTCGGACATCTGCATCCTGGTGCTCGACGCCGCCGAAGGTCTGCACAACCAGGATTTGAAGATTGCCGCGCTGGCGTGGGAAAGCGGTCGGGGCTTGATCATCGTCGTCAACAAGTGGGATCTGAAGGAGAAAGACAACAACACGGCCGCCAAGTTCGAGAAGGAAGCACAGGAAAAGGCCCCCTACCTCAAGTTCGTTCCGTTCGTGTTCACCTCGGCGTTGAGCGGTCAGCGCATCACCCGGATTCTCGACCTTCTCATCGAGGTAGACGCCGAGCGGCACAAGCGGGTCAGCACCTCGCAGGTGAACACTGCGCTCGAGGAAATCGTCGGGCGCCGCCAGCCTCCGCAGGCAGCCGGCCGCGAGATAAAGCTGAATTACGCAACGCAGGTAGAGACCGCCCCGCCCGTGATCGCCGTATTCGGCAACAACCCCGATCTGGTTCAGGAGCACTACGTCCGCTATCTGCACAACGCCTTTCGTGAGGTCTGGGGGTTCCGCGGTAACCCACTCCGCATCATCATGCGGCGCAAGTCTGCGTAGATGGCGCCCCTGCTCGGCGTCATCGTCTCCTATCTGGCGGGCTCGATTCCTTCGGCGTACATCGCCGGGAAGGCTCGCGGCGTCGATCTGAGAAAACACGGCTCGGGGAATCTGGGAGCGACCAACGTGGTGCGGGTCCTCGGAGCAAAGATCGGCGCGGCGGTCTTCATCGCCGATTTTCTGAAAGGTTTTTTGCCCGTGTACTTTCTCCCCGCATATACCGAGACGCTCCAGCCGCAGCTCTGGGCGCTCGCTTTTGGGGCTGCGGCGATACTCGGTCACGTGAAGCCGATCTTCCTGTTGTGGAAAGGGGGAGGGAAGGGCGTCGCGACCGCCAGCGGGGTGTTCACCGCTCTCGCGCTCGTGCCGATGCTGATCGCGCAGGTGATCTGGATCGGCGTGTTCTACTTCACGCGCTATGTGAGTCTGGCCTCGCTGATCGCCGCCGCCGCCCTGCCGCTCGCCATCCTTGCCTGGTACAGGGATCCCGCCTCGCCGATATTCATCGCCAGCGTGGTCATCGTCGTCTTCGTCTTCTGGACCCACCGGGCCAACATTGGAAGGCTCCGGCGGGGAGAAGAGCATCGCTTCGCCAGAAAGGGGGCCACAGGCTGATGTTGTGCGCGGTGCTGGGCGCCGGCGCGTGGGGCACCGCCTTGTCGGATCTGCTCGCGCGCAACGGACATCAGGTGCGATTGTGGGCGTACGAGGCGGATGTCGTCGAGTCGGTAAATCAGCGGCACGAGAACTCCAGATTTCTCAACGGTCATGTCCTCTCGCCATCTATCGAGGCTGTAGGGAATGTTGCGCAAGCTGTTGACGGCGCCGATCTCGTTGCGCTGGCAACGCCGTCACACGCGCTGCGCCGCATCGTGAAATCGGCCGGCAAGTCGCTTCCACGGAAGGCCCCGGTGGTCGTGGCGACCAAGGGCATCGAGAACGGCAGCCTCTCGCTCATGACGGAAGTGGTCGAACAGGAATGCCCAGGCGCGACGGTGGTCGCGCTCTCCGGTCCCAGCTTCGCCGCCGAGGTGGTTACCCGTCAGCCGACGGCGGTGGTCGTGGCGTCGTCGAACGATGATGCTGCCGAGGTGGCGCAGCGCGCATTCAGCTGCGCCTACTTTCGTACCTACACGCACACCGATGTAATCGGCGTCGAGCTGGGCGGAGCACTCAAGAACGTGATGGCCGTCGCAACCGGGATCGCCGAGGGTCTCGGGCTCGGCTTCAACGCGCGGGCGGCGCTGATAACGCGTGGCCTGGCCGAAATGACGAGGCTCGGCGTGGCCATCGGCGCCGAGCAGAGCACGTTTGCCGGCCTGGCGGGTCTCGGAGATCTGGTGCTGACGTGCACCGGGTCCCTGAGCCGTAACCGCGCGGTTGGGGTCGAAGTGGGGAAGGGCAGGAAGCTGGCGGATGTGCTCAAGGATCGCGAGACGGTTGCCGAAGGCGTTATCACTGCACAGAGCGCGCGAGAGCTTGCATCGCGCAAAGGAGTAGAGATGCCAATTGTCGATACGGTGAATCGCGTGCTGTTCGAGGAGCAGTCGCCCCGCAGCGCCATCGCCGCACTCATGACCAGAGAGCTCCGGGCGGAGGCCGATTGATGAAAGCGAAAGACCCCGTGCAGGAATTCTTTTCGATTGGGGACGTCTGCACTCTGACCGATCTCAAGCCACACGTTCTCAGATACTGGGAGAGCCAGTTCAAATTTCTCCATCCCGCCAAGAACCGGTCGGGGAACAGGGTCTACCAGCGCCGGGAGATCGAGCTGATCATGCTGGTCAAGCAGCTCCTTTACACCGAGAAGTACACGATCGACGGCGCGCGCCAGAAGATCGACGAATACAGGAAGAGCGGTGAGCTCCGATCGGTGGCGCGCGCGGCACTGGATTCGCAGGCCGTCGAGTCGATGGAGATCGATCTTCGTTCGATCCTCGCGATACTCGACGGACAGCTCGAAGAAAAGGGGACAGAAAGTTGATCGAGCCGATCGTAGTAGTTCTGCCGGCGTACAACGCCGAGCCCACTCTGGGCAAAGTCGTCAAGGATTTGCGACGCAATCTGCCCGGCGCGTGGATCATTGGCGTCGATGATGGGTCGTCCGACGGCTCTCGCCAGCTTCTCCGTACCGTCACCGACGAGACCATTGAGTTCGACAAGAACCGGGGCAAGGGCGCCGCTTTGCGGGCCGGCTTCGACGCTGCATTGAAGAAGGGCGCAGCGGCTGTCCTCACCATCGATTCGGACGGGCAGCACGACGCGGCATTCGCCCCGGCGATCATCGGCGCGCTCGACCACGCCGACATCGTCATCGGTACGCGCGATCTTTCGGGCAAGGCGGTTCCCAAGCACCGCCGGATCGCCAACATGATCTCGTCGGCGGCCACTCGTGCCGTCTCGGGAGGGAAAGTTCGCGACAGCCAATCGGGCTATCGCGCCATCAAGTCGGAAGTACTTCGCAAGGTCAAAGCAGTGGGTGACCGGTACGAGTACGAGACCGATTTCATCATCAGGGCGGCGCGCGCCGGCTTCACGACCGTGAACGTGCCGATCTCCACCATCTACGGATCGCCGAGCTACTTCCGCGAGTTCCGCGACGCGTGGCTTGTGATCAAGGTGCTCTGGCGCCACCGCGCGGGAATATTCAAACGTTGAGACTACTCTGCACCAATGACGATGGGATTCTCGCGCAGGGCCTCGCCTGTCTCACGGAAGCGGCAGAGCCGCTGGGAGAGATCACCGTCGTCGCACCCGACCGCGAGCAGAGCGCGACGAGCCACTCGCTGACGCTGCATCATCCCATCCGTCCGATCGAGCGCGGAGAGCGCCGCTACCAGGTCGATGGCACGCCGACCGACTGCGTGATGCTGGCGGTGGAGGCGCTGATGCCCAATCGGCCGGACTTCGTTCTCAGCGGCATCAATCACGGTCAGAACATGGGCGAGGACGTGCTGTATTCCGGCACGGTGGCGGCCGCGATGGAGGGACTGTCTCTGGGTATCCCATCGGTAGCGATTTCTTTCGCCGGTGGCGATCTGCGGGCCGACGTCAGCATGCTGCGAGATCAGATCGAGCCGTTGCGCAACCTGCTGCAGCACATCATCTCACTGCCCGCTTTCCCGGGTAACACGCTGCTCAACATCAATCTGCCGCCTCTGCGCGGCGACGACATTAGGGGCGTTCGACTCACTCGGCTCGGAAGACGCGTCTATTCCGATTCTCTCAAGCCGATGCAGGATCCATGGGGGAGACAGATTTATTGGATCGGCGGCGGCTCGATTGCCTGGTCAGGCGAGGAGACGTCGGACTTTCGCGCGATTCAGGAAGGCTTCATTTCCGTGACGCCACTCCATCTCGACCTGACCCATCATGCGATGCTCGCCTCTGCGGAGACCTGGTGGCAGCGGCCGTAACCGAACACGAGTATCGGGGTCCGCGCCAGCGGCTCGTCGAGCAGCTCCATGAGCAGGGGATCAAGGATCTTTCCGTTCTGCACGCCATCGATCAGGTGCCGCGGCACCTGTTCGTGCCAA
>DASXGU010000131.1:0-3914 GCA_036488915.1 Gemmatimonadaceae bacterium
TGAGATAGAGACAGTCTTCGCTGGTGGTGAGCGGCCGCTGCGTCGGCGGGTGACCACCGAGCCGAGTCGCGAGTCCGGCGTAGAACTCGGGCGAATGGAGTCGTTGCGGGCAGATCGGGGCGAACTCCTTCGCGTCACGAACGCCGCGCCAGGCTCTGACGGGTGCCGGCGGCTTCCATCTCAGATCGCCGACTGGCGGCGCGGCGAATGGAATTCCCTTGAAGACTGCATCGGTGGTTCGTGCGTCGAAAAAACTTCCTTCGATCACTCCACCGTCGACGCGCGCCGTCGGCGCGGTTGGCGCGGGCGCGGGCGCACGGAATGCAGCATCTTGCAGGATCAGACAGAACAGGACGCGCCAGGCTGTTTGCATCGGCAGATTATCGTATGGCCAGCTCCGCTCCGCCAGCGAGACTCTTCGGCAGTCCCACCTCTTCGCCCTACAAGGACGGTAGTCGTACGTTGCAGTTAAGAAGTCAGGTTTGACATCGAGGTACCGGCCGAGGTTGCGCAATGATTTGCCCGGCGGCACGGTGACAACCTGACTCCCAGATAACACCGTCTCCATAGAGCGACCGGGTATGACTCCTGCCCAATCGCCTGTGCTCTATGACTTTCTTGATCTGGGCAATCGTCATATTGCTGGCGCTCGGCGCCCTCGTATTCGTTTACGTGACGGCGAGCATCAACGCCGAGGCTGGCCGACAGGATGACGTCGTTTCCATCCCGGCCATTGCTACTAACGGCGCTGGTTTCATGCGGGTTTTGGGCTCGGTAGCCGGCCATCCAGCGCAGGATTCCAACAGCGTCGACCTGTATGAGAACGGCGCCGCGATTTTTCCCCCGATGCTGGACGCCATCGCCAAGGCGCGCGACAGTGTGCACTTCTCGACCTACGTATTCGAGGCGGGCCGCATCCCTGACGCATTTGCTTCAGCCTTTGCCGACGCCGCAAAACGTGGAGCGGAGGTACGGATAATTCTCGATCGACACGGCTCCAAGAAAATTCCGGCGCCATTGGCGCAGCGCATGAGAGATGCGGGCTGCGACGTCCGATGGTTTCGTCGCGCCCAGTGGTACGACTGGGAGAAATACAATCGCCGAACCCACCGGCGGCTGCTGGTGATCGATGGCGAGGTGGGATTCACCGGCGGCGTCGGCATCGCCGATGAATGGGACGGAAACGGCGACGACCCGCACCACTGGCGTGACAGCCATGTTCGCGTGCGCGGTCCAGCTGTCGCCGCGCTGCAATCAACTTTCGTCGACAACTGGAACGAGGCCACCGGTGAGCTCGTGCTCGGGGCGCGCTATTTCCCCGGTCTCGAACGCCGCGGGGATACAACGGTATCCATCGTACAGAGCACTCCAGCCAACGCCAGCAGCGCGGCGCAACGCTCGGTCGCGGCGATCATCGCCGGTGCAAAACGCTCGCTCTACATCACCAACGCGTACTTCGTCCCCACGCCGCCATTCGTCAGAGCGCTATGCGACGCCCGCTCCCGCGGCGTGGACGTCAAGGTCGTCGTAGCCGGTCCATATCACAACAAGCCAGCGGTGCGTCGCGCGAGTCGACACAGCTGGCGCGATCTGTTGGCGGGTGATGTCGAGCTCTACGAGCACCAGCTGACGATGGTACACGCCAAGGTCATCGTGGCCGATGGCCGCGTGACTCTGGTTGGGTCGATCAACTTCGATCCACGCTCGTTCGCGTTGAACGCCGAGTGCGGCGCGGTGATGCTGGACGACGGTATCGCCCAGGCGGCGACAGTGGCGTTCAATCGGGATCTCGCCAACTCGCGTCGCGTGACGACCGGAGACATTGACGCATTGTCCATTTTCTCGCGGGCGATCGATGCCGGAGCGTACTGGGTGAGGTCACAACTGTAGGCAGACTCCGCCGACTCCTCCGCGCGCTACTTCCTGCAATTGTTGCTACAAATATGACTGCGCGCCGGGAACTACAACTACAAATAAGACTACCGGCCAGGGGCTTTGAGCCGAACCGGCGGTTGGCTTCGGGCGCGCTGTTTGGTAAGCGCGAGCCGGCACCGGGGGTGTGCGACAGTATCGCAAGAGCACTCGAATAACGCCCCCGATGAAAGTGTCCACAGAGTGACAGCCCGCACGTAGCCCCGAGCCGGCTCGGCCCGAAGCCCCCGGCCGGTAGTCATACTTGTAGTAAAACCGTAGCCGCGCCTTGATACCAGGGTACATCCCTTGCCTTTCAATAAGGTATGACCTCGCCTCTCACGATCACTGCATTGTCGAGCGCCGCGATCGCCGGCGGACTCGGCGTCGCGGTAAAGCGCGATTCCACCACCACCATCAATCGCGCCGTACGCAGGCGAATTCATCCGCGACGCTCGCCGGCGTTGCGCTCCGTGGCCAAGGGCATCAGCTACCTCGCTGACCCCCACATTTACCCGTTCGTCGCCGCCGCGCTCGGACTCTTGACCAATCGCAGAGAGCGCAAAGGTGGCGTCGGCCCCATTGTAGCATCACTCGGGGCGCTCGTCGTAGATAACGGCACGCGGCTCGTCGTCCACCAGCGCCGGCCGCCCAAAGCCGGACGTCATCACGGTCGCAACCGCTTTAGTTATCCGAGCGGACACACGACGGCTGCCACCGCAATCGCGATCGCGGTCGCCGGCGAGATCTCCGACGGGCTCTCATCCCGGGAGAGTGAGCTGCTGTGGACCGCGGTCGCTGCCATCGCGATCTCAGTCGGGTGGTCCCGGCTTTATCTCGATGAGCACTGGATCGACGATGTCGTCGGGGGCTGGCTCGCCGGGATCGCGCTCGGCATCGGTTCGATCGAGATCACCGCCCGCCGAGAGTAGCGCGAAAGCATGCCCGATCCGTCGCCACCGCGAGCTCCTTCGATCAAGCCAAAGGTCCAGCTGTCGGCGAAGCAGCTCGTAGGCTTTCCGATCATGCTCCTGATCCCCATCCTCGCGCTCTTCGGCGTCTTCGGAGAAAGCGAGGCTCATGCGCGCGCAAAAAGCGCGTCGCTCGAGATGATGGTCTCCTACCCGAGCAGGATGCACTATCGACAGGTTCAGTCGCTGCAGGTGACCGTGCGAAATCTCGCGCCGACCGTGGCGGACACGGTGAAGGTTGCCTTCGATACTTCATATATCTCGCGATTCACCGGCGTGAGGTTCGACCCTTCTGCCAAAACTGCCTACGTCGTCGATCTAACGGATGTCAAACCGTCAGAGTCGCGGTTGATCTCGGTCGAGCTCGAAGGTCAGGTCTATGGGAGTCAGCGCAGTCGAGTGGTGGCGCGGCATGGAGCAGACAGCGCGATGGTCCATCTGAGGACGCTGGTTTTTCCCTGACATATCGCATCGGCGAGAGGGAGGAAAAGTGGAAACGGTTTTCCGGGTTGTTTTTGTCTATGTCTTCATCTGGGCGTGCTTCCGAACGCTCGGCAAGCGCGAGCTGTCACAGCTGGCCCCCTTCGAATTCGTAATGCTCCTGCTGATTCCGCAATTTTTTTCGCGCGCGCTGACGCGACAGGACTATTCCATGACGAACTCGATAGTGGCCGCCACCACTCTCTTCTCGCTGGTGCTGCTGACTTCGATCGCCAGCTTCCGATTTGGCGGCTTTCGACGTTTCATGGAAGCCAAACCGACGGTACTCGTCAGGCAGGGCGAGCTACTGCCCCACAACTTTGGCCGCGAACGAATTGTCCCTGAGGAGATTTTCTCAGCCATGCATAAGGCGGGGATCGAAAAGCTCGAACAGGTGGCGTGGGCGATTCTGGAATCCGACGGGAAGATTGCGATCATCCGCGCGGACAGTGGTCAGGTTCATAACCCCGATTCGGAGAAGGGCATCGGGGTGAGGCAGTAGCTGGAGGATTACCTGCTCGGGTCGCCGACCAGTAAATAGAGTAACTGCAA
>DASXGU010000211.1:0-2998 GCA_036488915.1 Gemmatimonadaceae bacterium
ATTCTTCGAGCGGCCGCGAGCATTGAAGGCGAGACACCCGGCGCTGTACGCACAGCTCCAGAATTTCTACAAGCAGGATCCGACGACGTACTCCGTCGAAGCAGGCGCCTTCTAGGCCGCGCCGGCGTTCAACGCCCGCACGGCGATGTATTCAGCCTGGTCGAGAAACCGCCCGATGACGGCGATCCCATCCTCCACGGGAAGCGGATCGCCGAACTCCGATGCTTTGCGGATGGCGAGCTCGATTTCCTCGCGCATGATCATGAACTCTCGTCTGAGCGCCGACTCGTTCCAGCCCAGACGTTGCCGCTGCGTGCCGTGCCGCTCCGAGATCAGCCGCTGAATCTCGACCGCGTCGGCGAGCGTCGGCGACGATTGCCCACTCGACTCCTCCATCACCACCAGCGCGCCACCGACATCGGCGAGCAACGAAGCCAGATGATCGGCGAGCTGAGAGAACTTGAGGCCGGAGGCCAGCGCCAGGTGGGGATCGCACTTGATCCGCTCGACGATCGCCTCGACAGTTTTCTCGGTCACCGAGAGCAGCGCGCGGCCAACTTCGCCGAGGCCCTCGACCTCGCGCTGCGGCACGACGCTCTGACCGGCGATCGTTGGCGCGCGCTCGACGTCTTTCGCCGCGACATCTGCCGGCATCCACAGCACGAACGACGATCCCTTCCCCACCTCGCTGCGAACGGTCAGGTCGCCGCCCATCATGCGCGCCAGACGCCGGCTGATGGTGAGACCCAATCCGCTCCCCTCGCGCGAGCGCGAATGCCCGGTTTCGGCCTGCACGAACGGATCGAAGATCGAGATCAGCTTGTCCGCGGGAATTCCCGCGCCGGTGTCCGTCACCCGAAAGCTCACGTACGAGCGACTTTGTTGCAGTCGGGTATCGGGGTCCGGCGATTTTGAGCGCTCGATATCGACCGTGATCTTGCCGCCCGGCGCGGTGAACTTGACCGCGTTCGAGAGCAGATTGACGAGGATCTGGCGCACCCGCTCGTCGTCCCCACGGAAAACCACCGACTCGTCGGCAGCGTTGGTAACGGTGAGCTCGAGTCCACGGGCCGCCGCCTGCGGCTGAATGAGGGCGATCGCGGCCGTCAGCGTGCCGCTCGCTGAGCATGGCCCGGTACTGACCTGAAGGCGGCCGGCCTCGACCTTGGCCAGATCGAGGATGTCATTCACCAGGCCAAGCAAATGGATCGCGCTCATGCGAATGCGTCCGATCTGCTCGCGCATCGGGTCCGTAACGGGCCCGGAGATCCCGAGCTCCAGCAGCTCGGAATAGCCGAGGACCGCGTTGAGCGGCGTGCGCAGCTCGTGGGACATTATCGCCAGAAATTCCGACTTGGCTCTGCTCGCCGCCTCTGCCTCGAGCCGCGCCTCGCGCTCGAACGCCAGCTGCTGGGCGCGCTCCTGCGCCTGCTTGCGGTCGGTGATGTCGCGCAGCGACACGATCTCGACCTGCTCGTCCTCCCACTCCGTCTCAACCACTCTCAGCTCGGCGTAGACCACCCCGCCGCCACCGCGCTGCACGATGTCTATCTCGGTCGTTTCGCCCACTACCACCGGGAAGCCGAACGACGTCCCCACCAGGTCTTCGGCGCGACGATCGAACAGCTTCTCAGCGGCCGGATTGGCAAACCGGATGTTGCCGTGACTGTCCACGACGACGATTCCGTCGGGCAGCCGCTCGATGATTGCCCGGAGACTCGATGCCTGACTCGCCCGCGACTCGGCCTCGGTGATCATCCCGTGTCAGACCCTCCCTGGAGTGGTGAACCCCGTTATAGTACAGCTTGGCCCGCGGGCTCAGTGCCGCACTTCTTGCTCCTTAATGCAACCGTTGGGCCCGCCTGAGCCGGGTTTAGCCTCATACAATAACGTTTGTCCGCGCGACGCCTTGGATAAAGGTGGAGGTCATCCTGTCCAAATACATTTTGACGCTCTATGTGACGGGCACGAGTCCCCGCACGCAGATCGCTATCGACAACCTCAATCGGATCTGCGCGGAGGAGCTCGAGGGAAGGTATGACCTCGAGATAATCGACGTGCTCGAGAATCCCCAGCGCGCCGAGGACGAGCGGATTCTGGCCACCCCGACGCTGATCAAGCAGCTGCCGCCACCGCTGCGCCGGGTCATTGGCGATCTGTCCGACAAGGAAAAAGTCCTGCTCGGCCTCGAGGTTCGGCCGGGCTCAAAGCCATCCCGCACCGCCACGCGCCCAGAGGCGAAATGACAAAACAGCAGCATCCCGCTGTCGAAAAGCTCCGCACCGGAATATCCAGCCTCGACATCATCGCCAAAGGTGGATTGCCGCGAAACCGGACGACCCTCATCTCCGGCACGGCCGGCAGCGGCAAGACGGTTTTCGCGGTGCATTTCCTGGCGGCGGGAATAGAGCTGGGTGAGCCGGGAGTGTTCGTCACCTTCGAGGAATCGGCCGAAGATGTCCGCGCCAACATGCGCAGCTTCGGCTGGGACCTCGGCCAGATGGAGAAAGAAGGGAAACTGACGTTCGTGGATGCGTCCCCCGATCCGGCCATCGATACGGTGGAAGCGGGCGCGTTCGATCTGGGGGCGCTGCTGGCACGCGTGCAGAACGCGGTCAGGAAAGTCAACGCCAAGCGCGTCTCGGTCGATTCACTGGGCGCGGTATTCTCGCAGTTCTCCGATCAGGCGATGGTGCGCGGAGAACTGTTTCGCATCGCGTCCGCGCTCAAGGCGATGGGAGTAACGGCGGTCCTTACCGCGGAGCGGACGAATGACCACGGGCCGGTGGCGCGCTTCGGTGTGGAGGAGTTCATCGCCGACAACGTCATCATCCTGCGCAACTCGCTCGAGGACGAGACTCGGCGGCGCACCATCGAGATCCTGAAATTCCGCGGCTGCGATCACCAGAAGGGGGAATATCCGTTCACCATCGTGCCCGCGGGCGGCGTCATCGTGATTCCGCTGTCGGCGATGCAGCTGAGCATGAAGTCGTCGAAC
>DASXGU010000233.1:0-6445 GCA_036488915.1 Gemmatimonadaceae bacterium
TGAACTATCAGCGGCTCGGCGCACAGGGCTTGCTGATACTCTTCCTGCTCATCAGCTTCGGCTCGCCGATTTTGAATCTCTGGTTTGGGCCCGTTTTCTTTCTCGACAGACTCGCATCGCGGCTCGTTTTCTCCTACATCCTGCCCAGCCCATGGACGATGTAAGCATCACGTTGCCAGGCTCGCCGGCATCCGCGATCGCGGGCGCTTCGGAGGTGTTCGTCGTCGAGCTGGCGGAGTTCTCGGGTCCGCTCGATCTGCTGCTCACGCTCATTCGCGACGAGCAGATCGACATCTACGACATCCCCATCGCGCGCATCGCCGAGCAATTCCTGGCGCGCATCTCGTCGCTCAAGCTGGACGAAGCGGCCGACTACCTGGAGATGGCGGCGCGACTGGTGCGCATCAAGGCGCAGATGCTGCTGCCGCGCCGCGAAGGCGACGATCTGTGGGAGGATCCGCGGGCCGAGCTCGTGCGCCGGCTCCTCGAGTATCAGCAGGTTCGAGAAGTCGTAGACGTGCTCGAACGCCGCAGTGAAGACAGAAGAGGACGCTTCGCCCGCGCGTACACGCAGCAGGCCGCGCAGATCACCGCCCCTCGTCCGCTCACAATTTCGCTGCCCGAGCTACTCTCGGCGGTCGACCGCGTGCTGCGGCTGGCGAGGAAGCCGCACATCCACGATGTGGTGCCGCGCGCTCTCGACGTGGACGGTGCCATCGGGATCGTCCGCGCGCTCCTGGCAATTAGGGCGCGCGCTCAATGGAAAGACATCCTGCCCCGCAAAGCGGAGCCGTGGGAGGTCTTGTCGCTGCTCCTCGCGCTCCTGGAGCTGGCCAAGCGCGGTGAGCTGAGACTCGCTCAGCCGCGCGCATTCGCCGCCTTCGAAATCACCCGTGACTCCTCTAGCGAAGCTGCTTGAGGCGGCGCTCTTCGCGAGCGCCACGCCCGTGCCCGTCGACGCTCTGCGCCTTATGGCGCAGCACGCCGATGACGGCGAGACGACTCTCGAAGTCGCGCTGGAAGAGCTGAGATCGCATTACGACAGCGAGGGTCACGGAGTCGAGCTGGTCGAGGTCGCCGGAGGTTGGCAAATCCTCACGCGTCCCGAGTACACCGAAGCGATCGAGCGCGCCCAGCTGGCCGCGCGCCCACAGCGGCTATCGGCGGCGGCGCTGGAGACCCTGGCCATCATCGCCTACCGCCAGCCGATCGGTCGCGCCGAGATAGAGGAAATCCGCGGCGTCGGCGCCGGCGCGATTCTGAAGTCGCTGCACGAGCGGGGTCTCATCGACATCGTCGGCCGCGGTGAAGGTCTTGGACGACCCCTCCACTACGGCACCACGCCATCGTTCCTCGAGCAGTTCGCGCTGCGTCACCTCGAGGAGCTGCCGCGAGCCGACGAGCTGGCGATCGCTCTTCGCGCTCCGCGACCGGCGACGCCGACGTCGCCGGTTCCCGCAGTCACCGGAAACGGCGAGGCGCCGCCGCGGGCAGACTGATGCCCGGGACGATGCGAATTCAGCGCGCTCTGGCGCGCGCCGGAGTCGCGTCGCGCCGGGGGGCGGAGGAGCTGGTCGCCGCCGGGCGCGTCCGGATAAACGGATCGGTCGCCACTACCGGTCAGAGCGTGGATCCGGAGGCAGACACCATCACAGTCGACGGGAAATCCGTCGCCGCTCCTCCCGAGACGTTCCACTGGCTGGTCCTGAACAAACCCACGGGGGTCCTGACGACGAGGTCCGATCCGGGCGGGCGGCGCACAGTCTTCGACCTGGTGGAGGACGCGCCTGGCCTGACCTACGTCGGGCGGCTGGATTACATGACGGAAGGAGTGCTCCTGCTGACGACCGACGGTGAAGCGGCGCACAAATTGACACATCCGAGCAACGAAGTGGAGCGCACCTACCTCGCCACCGTGCGCGGCGATGGTGCGGTGGCGGCACGAGCCGCGATGAAGGGTGTACAGCTGGAAGACGGGCTCGTCATGCCGAGAGAAGTCTCGGCGCGTCGTGTCGGTCGGGGCGTGTGGGATCTGGAGATCGTCATCGCCGAAGGGAGAACGCGAGAGGTGCGGCGGTTGTGCGAGGCGTTGGGGCTCGAGGTGCAGCGGCTGGTGCGCACCAAATTCGGGCCGGTGAAACTGGGATCGCTGGAGTCGGGAAGGACGCGGCCACTTACGGCTCGCGAGATGGACATCATATCCGCGCTCGGCACGAGCGGGGGCAACCGCAGCAACACTACGCGAGGAGCAAGACGTGAACGCAACCGCCGCCATAGAAACTGACGCTTCGATAGTACAAGAGGTCGTCAACCAGGTCGGGCGCCGCATCGTCGGTCAGGAGTACATGGTCGAGCGGCTGTTGATAAGCCTGCTGACGGGTGGTCACGTGCTGCTGGAGGGCGTTCCGGGCCTGGCCAAGACACTCACGGTGCGCACGCTCGCCGAGACCATCAACACGTCGTTCAGCAGAATCCAGTTCACTCCCGACCTACTGCCAGCGGACGTCGTCGGCACGCAGATCTACGATCAGTCCAACGGCCGGTTCTCGGTCAAGAAAGGCCCGATCTTCGCCAACATCATTCTCGCCGATGAGATCAACCGCGCGCCCGCCAAGGTGCAGGCTGCTCTGCTCGAGGCGATGCAGGAGAAGCAGGTTACCATCGGCGGCACGACCCACGTTCTGGAGGAGCCATTTCTGGTGCTGGCCACCCAGAACCCCATCGAGCAGGAAGGCACCTATCCGCTGCCCGAGGCCCAGGTCGACCGGTTCATGCTCAAGCTCCATGTGGGCTATCCGTCGCGTGAGGAAGAGAAGGAGGTGCTCCGGCGGATGTCGAGCGGCGAGCCGATCCCGGTCGATCGCGTCGCGAACCCGAAGCAGATCCTCGACATGCGCCGGCACATCGCCGAGCTCTACATCGACGAGCGTGTCGTCGACTACATCGTCGAGATCGTTCACGCCACTCGGAATCCCGAACAGGCACAGCTCGCCGAGCTGAAGCCGTTGATCGAATTCGGCGCCAGTCCGCGGGCGACGTTATCGCTGGCGCAGGGTTCCCGCGCGCATGCATTCCTGCGCGGGCGGACTTTCGTTACGCCGGACGACGTGAAAGCAATCGCGCCCGACGTGCTGCGCCACCGCGTGCTCCGCACCTACGAGGCGGAGGCGGAGGAAGTGACCAGCGACGAGATCGTCGCGCGGATACTGCAGGCCATTCCGGTTCCGTGATCGGAATCTTTCGCGTCCGCCGCCGCAAGGAGAAGCCGAAGCGCACTCCCGAGAAGCCGATGGGGGTGCCGCCGGAGATTCTGCGGCAGGTGAAGCTCATCGAGCTGAAGACGCGCGGGCTCGTCAACTCGGTGTTCACCGGCGAGTACCGCTCGGTGTTCAAGGGCCAGGGCATGGAGTTCTCGGAGGTGCGCGAGTACCAGCCTGGCGACGAGGTACGCTCAATCGACTGGAACGTCACCGCCCGCATGCGCCGGCCGTTCGTCAAGCGCTACATCGAGGAGCGCGAGCTCACGGTGATGCTGGTCGTCGATCTGTCGGGGTCGGAGCGATTCGGCACGGTACGCAGATTCAAGAGCGAGCTCGCCAGCGAGCTGGCAGCGGTACTGGCGATGTCGGCGGTGCGAAACAACGACCGAGTCGGCGTGCTGCTTTTCACCGACCGCATCGAGCACGTCATCCCGCCGCGCAAAGGCCGGCGCCACGTTCTGCGGATCATCCGCGACCTGCTGGCGTTCGAGCCTGTCGGCAAGGGAACGGACATGGTGGCGGCGATCGATTACGTCGCCAAGATGCTGAATCAGAAGGCCATCGTGTTCGTCGTCTCCGATTTTCTGGAGGAGGATATCGCCCACCCGCTGAAGCTCCTGGCGCAGCGGCACGACGTGGTGGCGGTGACGGTGGAGGATCCAAGCGAGCGCGATCTCCCCGACATTGGCATCGCCCGGCTCATCGACCCCGAGACGGGAGAAACGTTCGAGGTCGATACCAGCAGTCCGACGGTCCGGAGTTCCTATTCATCCAGCGTTCTCTCCGAGCGTGAAGCCCGCAAGCATCTGCTGCGTCGTTTGGCGATCGATGAAGTCGCGGTGCGTACCGAGGGGGGCGTTGTCGAGCCGCTGCTTCGTTTCTTCCGCGCCCGCGAGACCAGAGCGCGCCGCCGGTGAGCTTCTTCGCACTGCTGTTCCTGCTCCTCCAGGCGGGATCGCCGGCGCGACCGCCGGCGTCCGCGCCTCAGGGACAGTTCCAGGTGCAGATGGGTTACCGGGTCACGCCCGACACGGTTCTGATCGGACAGCCTTTTAGCCTCTTCGTGAAGGTTCTCGCGCCGAAAGGCGTGAGGTTCGAATTCCCGGCGGGCCCCGACACGGCCGCCCAGAACGGTGTGCGGCCAATCGAGCTGCGCGGAGAAAAGATTTTCAGCATGCTCGGCGATACCGCCGTCGCGCTGTACCACCTCGTGGCCTGGGATGTGGGAACCCAGCCGCTCCGGCTCGCCGATGTTCGCGCTACCTTCGCGGGGCAACAGCGCACCGCACCCTTGGGTGGCGCGTCGGTATTCGTCAAATCAGTTCTGCCGGCTGACACATCGCTCCGCGTTCCCAGGCCGGCGCGACCGCTCATCGTTCTCCCCGTCTTCAACTGGCTGCTGTGGCTTGGGCTGCTGGCCGCTGCGATCGCCCTCGTGTTGCTGTGGTGGGCGTGGCGGAGATATCGGAATCGTCCGAAGCCAGCGGTGGATCCGTACGTCAGGGCACAGCAGGAATTTGCCGCCATCGAAAGTCGAAAGCTGCTCGAGGAAGATCGCGCATCAGAGTATCTGGTGGCGATGGTGGATGTTGTACGCCAGTATCTGGCCGCGCGCGTCCCGGGTGTTCGCAGATCGGATACGACCTTCGAGCTGCTGAACGCGATGAACCCCCGGGAGGGTGTCGAGGCCGAGCTGCCACGCTGGCTCGGCGAAGCCGACATGGTGAAGTTCGCGCAGGGCGATGTAGCGCGGGAAGCAGCCGCCGAGTCGGGACGCACTTTGAGAGCCATCGTCGACAACGTCGAAGCACGGCTCAATCCGGAGTCGGAGCCGGGGAGAAAGCTGTCTGCCGCAAAGGAGCGTGCGGCATGAGCTTCTTCGGGCTGTTCGAGTTTTACACACCGGAGGCGCTCTGGCTCCTGCTGCTCCTCCCAGCATGGTGGATCTGGCGCTCGCTGCGACGGAAGGATGCGATCGTGTTCTCGCGCACGGCGGTGCTGGCGAAGGGACCGCACGTCGGCGGCTGGATTCCGACGGCGATCTTCGTGCTCAGGAACATCGCACTCGCCTCGTTCATCGTGGCGCTGGCGCGTCCCCGGTCCGGAGCCCACACGGAGACCCAGACGAGCGAAGGAATCAACATCATCATGGCAATCGATTTGTCGAGCTCGATGCTGGCACTGGACTTTCGACCGGCAAACCGCATCGAGGTCGCCAAGGAAAACGTCAAGCAGTTCATTGCCAAGCGGACCTCCGATCGCATTGGAATCGTGGCGTTCGCCGGCGAAGCACTGACCCAGGTACCGCTCACCACGGACTATCCGGTCGTGATGCAGGCGGTGTCGAATCTTCAGGCCGGTCAGCTCGAGGACGGGACGGCGATCGGGACCGCGATTGCCACGGCGGCAAACAGACTGCGCGACGCGCCCGGTCGCTCGCGCGTGTTGATTCTTCTCACCGACGGCGTCAACAATCGCGGCACCATCGAGCCTCTCGTCGCGGCCAAGGCGGCCGAGGCCTACGGCATCAAGATCTACGGCATCGGCGTCGGAAGCGTCGGCATGGCGCCCGTACCCGTCGGACGAAATCCCAACGGTAGCCTCCGGTACGAGTACCAGCCGGTCGAGATCGACGAAGCTCTTCTGAGCAACATCGCGCACATGACGGGAGGGCAGTATTTCCGCGCCCGCGATGCGCAGGCCTTGCAGAACATCTACTCGTACATCGACCGCATGGAGCGCGCGCCCGTTCATACCACCACGGTCGTGCGCTATCGCGAGCTCTATCGCTGGCCGCTGACGATCGGACTGATCGCGTTGTTTTCCGAGCTCGGTCTCCTGGCGTGGAAGGCGCCGCTCCCATGAGCATCACGGAGATGCTGCGCTACATCCAGTGGCCGTGGGCGCTGTCGCTGGCGATCGTGCTGCCGCTGGCAACCGCGTGGCTGGTGCGCTGGGGACTCCGGGCGCGCCGGGAGCGTCTGGCGCGCCTCGGCACCGAATCGATGATCGCGCGGCTCGCGCCATCTCTAAGCCAGCAGAGGACGTCGTCGGCGGTTTTGCGGGCCGGCCTCGCCACGCTGCTGATCGGCATTGCCTTCGCCGGCCCGCGCTGGGGGATCGAGCAGACAGTGGTGAAACAGCAGGGCGTAGACGTGGTCCTGACCCTCGACGCCTCGCTCTCG
>DASXGU010000248.1:0-2441 GCA_036488915.1 Gemmatimonadaceae bacterium
CGCGGAGCGACGGCCGGCATCGACATCTCCGATGGTCTGGCCTCCGATCTGGCTCACATCGCCGCGGCGAGCCGAGTCCGCATCGAGGTCGACGCCGAGCGAGTTCCACGGTTCAACGGCGTGTCTTCCTCCGAGGCAATCGGATCCGGAGAGGAGTACGAGATTCTGGTCACCGCGCCGAGAATCGACACGCGCCAGTTTACCGAAGAGCTCGGCCTCGACCTCACCGAGATCGGCCGGGTTGTTGCCGGCTCTCCCGGCGTAATAATTCTCGAGGGCGGCAAGCGGATCGACGCGCCACCCGGCTTCGACCATTTCCGCGACCAATGATCGCTTTCTTTCGCACTGTGCTTCTGTTCGCGACGGCCGGCATCGTCACCTTCGTGCTTGGCGTCACGGTAATCATCGCGGCGATGCTGGGCGTGGAAGACAAACCGGGCGGCATCCTGGAGAAGGCGCCGCGCTGGTGGTCCGCCGCGGTTCTGTGGGCGGTCGGCATCAGGATTCGCGTCCACGGCGGCGAGAACCTGGTTGACGGTCAGACATACATCTTCGCTTCCAATCACATCAGCTGGTTCGACGTTCCCGCGCTGGCGAAGATTCTTCCGCGGCACAAATTCGTGGCCAAGGCGGAGTTGTTCAAGGTTCCAATTTTCGGCAAGGCGATGCGCGCCGCCGGGATGATCGAGATCCAGCGCGAGAATCGGAAGGCCGCGTTCGGAGCGTACGACGTAGCCGCGTCGCGGATCCGCGCCGGCAACTCGGTGGTGGTGTTTCCCGAGGGAACTCGGGGCCGCGACTATCCGTTGAGGCCGTTCAAGAAGGGGCCTTTCGTGCTGGCGATCGCCGCCGGCGTTCCGATCCTTCCCATCGTGGTTCACGGCACCATCCCCATCATGCCCAAGGGCTCACTTTGGGCTCATCCGGGGACTATTGATGTACATTTGCTCGAGCCCGTCAGCACCAGCGGCGTCGATTACGACCACCGCGAAGCGCTGATGCAGACTGTCAGGACGAAGATGGCGGACGCGATGCGCGAGGTTTACGGTATCGAGCCGCTGCCAACTCCAACGTCCCGGCTTCCATCGTCGATCGAGATCATCTCGAGCGAGACCCTTCCGACCGAAACGCGATAGCAAGAGTCCCCCAAAAAAAATGTCAGGCATAATCGAGATCAAGGCGCGCGAGATTCTGGACAGCCGTGGAAATCCGACCATCGAAGCCGACGTCACCCTCGAGAGCGGTGCGTTCGGCCGGGCGGCGGTGCCGAGCGGCGCATCTACCGGCGAGCACGAGGCGCTGGAGCTGCGCGACGGCGATGCCGAGCGCTACCTCGGCAAGGGCGTCGAGCAGGCGGTGCAGAGCGTCGAAGAGCGCATCGCGCCGGCGCTGAATGGTCTGCCCGCCACCGATCAGATCTTGATCGACCGCACCATGATCGAGCTGGACGGCACCGACAACAAGGGAAAGCTCGGCGCCAACGCCATTCTCGCGGTGTCGATGGCGACGGCGCGCGCCGCGGCGATGGAGGTCGGTATGCCACTCTACAGATACCTCGGCGGCCCGATGTCGCGGATTCTGCCGGTGCCGATGATGAACATCCTGAATGGCGGCGCGCACGCGACCAACACCGTCGATTTCCAGGAATACATGGTGGTCCCGGTCGGCGCGACCAGCTTTCGCGAAGCGGTGCGGATGGGCGCCGAGGTCTTTCACGCGCTCAAGAAAGTCCTGGTGAAGCGCAAGCTGTCGACGGGCGTCGGTGACGAAGGAGGCTTCGCGCCCGATCTCAAGACCGACGAGGAGGCGCTTCGCGTCGTCATCGAAGCCATCGAAGCGGCGGGCTACGCTCCCGGCAAGGAGATCGCGCTGGCGCTGGACGTCGCGGCATCCGAGCTGTACAAGAGTGGCACTTACACCTTCAAGAAGAGCGGCGCCGGCTCACGCGACGCGGAAGGGATGATCGAGCTCTACGGAAAGTGGCTCGACGAGTACCCGATCGTCTCGATAGAGGACGGTCTGGCGGAGGATGACTGGGATGGATGGGCGAAGCTCACCGCGGCGCTGGGTGACCGCGCGCAGCTCGTTGGCGACGACCTGTTCGTCACCAACACGGAGCGTCTGGCGCGTGGAATCGAATCGGACGTCGCGAATGCAATTCTCATCAAGCTCAATCAGATCGGCACTCTCACCGAGACCCTCGAGTCGATCGAGATGGCAAAAGCAAACGGATATCAGTCGATCATCTCGCATCGCTCGGGCGAGACCGAGGACACCTTCATCGCCGATCTCGCTGTCGCGACCGGGGCGGGCCAGATCAAGACCGGCTCGGCCAGCCGCACGGATCGTGTCGCCAAGTACAACCAGCTGATTCGCATTGAGGAGCAGCTCGGTGGCGTGGCGGAGTACCCCGGCGGGGCGATCTACGGGATGGACTGACC
>DASXGU010000260.1:0-2455 GCA_036488915.1 Gemmatimonadaceae bacterium
GCGGGGCGAAGGGTCGCCGGCGACTCCGGGCGGCGCTTTGCGCCTCGCCGCGAAGGCGCGTCGCCTGGAGTTGTTTTCGCGGTTGATCGAGGGCGCCATCAGTGGGATCGCCTTGCTGGCGGTGATTTTCGCGCTTCGGCACTCGCATAATCCGCTCGAGGCCGCCATCGGTTTGGTGGTGGGCCTGGCAATCGGGATTGTCTGGCTCGAGCGCATACTTCTGCGCCGTGTACAGTTCGAGGCGCAGTCCGGAATCAGCGACGACTATCTCTCCGCCATGCGGCGTGTGCGCGTCCGCGAGTCGCGGCTGGGCCAGTTCGTCTGGATCGTGCTCAGCCTCGAGCTGATTTTCCTGATTCCATGGTGGGTAGTCGGCAGCCGAGTGCATTCCAGACGGCTAACGGATCCCGGATCATTGCTTACCATGTGGCTCCCCATCGCCGTATTCGTGGCGCTGTTCATCTGGTCGCTGCGTCTGGGGCGCCGGGCGAAACTGGAGATAAAGGCCATCGACGCGATGCGCGCCGAGTATCACGGAGTCGACAGAAGTATCGGTTCGCGCTCTTGAGAAGTATGATCTGCACTGCCGTGATCACACTTTAGTGCGCCGCCTTCGATACCTCGGCGTTCTTATCGCCTCGCTCCTCGCTGTCGTCGTCGTCGCGATGCAGACCGACTTCTCAGTGCCGGATGGCTCGACTCGCTATCGACCTGGGGTGTCGTCTGTCGTAACTGTCATCTGGAGCGCAGCGCGGCAGCGACTACTCTCAGGCGAACGGGTACGGCCTGCTATTCCTACTATGAAGGCGTCGTCGCGTGTGGACTATCATCGACGAACATCTACCGGCCTGCGGCCGCGATTCCCAGGGAGTGAGTCGGCGTCACAGGCAGTGAAAACGTCATAGTGGTGCCGACACCCAGCTCGCTTTCCGCCCAGATCCGGCCGCCGTGTGCCTCGATGATGCCGCTGGCGATCGATAGCCCGAGCCCCGCGCCCTTCGATCCGGTGTCGCGTGCCCGCCAAAACCGCTCGAACACGTGCGGCAGGTCAGTCTCGCTGATGCCGATACCGGTGTCGGCCACAGACACCAGCACTTCGTTGCCGGCCCGTGTGACACGCACCCGGACATTGCCACCCTCGGGCGTGAACTTGATGGCGTTGCCGAGAAGATTGGAAAGCGTTTGCGCCAGACGGTCGTAGTCTCCGACGACGGCTGGAATCCCCGAATCGACTTCGCGATGGATAGCGATGCGTCGCTCGGCCGCCTGAACTTCGGCCTGCTCCAGAACCTCGGAAACGACGGCGGTTAGATCGACGGGCGCAGTGCGCAAGCTCAGGGTTCCGTTCTCGATGCTGGCCACGTCCACGAGATCGCTGATCAGGCGCTCCATCCTGCGGGCGGCCCGCTGGATCATCTGCATGTGGCGGATCTGATCATCGCCGGCTGGAGTAATCTGAACAACCTCGGCGGCGCCAAGGATGGTGTGGACGGGATTTCCCAGGTCGTGGGCGACGACGGCGAGCACATCGTCGCGAACGCGCGTCGACCGTTCAGCGAGCGCCAGCGCCGATTCGAGTTGGGCGTTGAGCCGGTTCAGATCCTCGTTGCGGCGCGCGGCCTCGGCGCTGGCCGCCCGCTCGGCGGCGAGCTGGCGCGCCTGTTCTTCGGCGTCGCGGCGGGCGGTGAGGTCGCGCGTGACTTTCGCAAATCCCACGAGAGTCCCGAAGGGGTCCCGCAGCGCAGTTATGACGACATTGGCCCAGAAGCGCGAGCCGTCCTTCCGAATGCGCCAACCCTCATCCTCGAACCGGCCGACGCGCGCGGCCTCTTGCAGCTCTCGTTTGGGAAATCCGTCCGCGACGGCTTCCGCCGGATAGAATATCTCGAACGAGCGGCCGAGCACCTCGGGGGCCGCATAACCCTTGATGAGTCTGGCGCCTTCATTCCAGCTGGCGATGCGTCCTTCGGGAGTGAGCATGAAGACGGCGTAGTCCTTGATGCTCTGGACGATCAACCGGTATTGCTCGTCGGAGATGCCGCGACTTGATGGTCCGGCACCATGGCCAAGCTCTGGCCCGCGCTCATTTGAAGCGGAATCGAGTAGCGACATCGAGGTGTTGTTGAAACCTAGAGCAGTGGCAAATAGCCAGCCAACTACTCTACTGTCAGCGTCGAGCTCGCGCTCGCTCCCGGAGACAGCGGGCGCACCCAAAAGGCGTGCCGCATTTTCCGCCGAATCCGTCGACCACGCTGGGAGCTGGCACGTTCCGCATCACCGGTAAGGCACTACTCTGGCGATCCCCATCCGGTGGTGACTTCACCGCCTCGGCGGCTTGAACGAAGAATGGAGTCCAGCGGGACTGCTGAACCGGGTTGCCAAACAACAATCAAGCTCGGTCAGGCTTGCTCGCGCGGCCACCGGCGGAAATGTTCGAGCAGCGCGTCCATTGCCG
>DASXGU010000027.1:0-4195 GCA_036488915.1 Gemmatimonadaceae bacterium
CGGCAAGGTGCAGGGCGAATCGATCAGCCTCCTGGTCGCAGGCGACGACGCAGCCGCGAAGCAGCAGGTCTTGGATCTAGGCAAGGCGATTGGATTCCAGCCCGTCGACGCCGGCCCACTCTCGAACGCGCGCTACCTCGAGGCGTTCGGCTTCCTCAACATCCAACTCGGCCACGGCGCGCCGAAGTACGGCACCGACATCGGCTTCAAACTGGTCGGGAAGAAGTAGGCCGATGCGCAGCGTCCAGCTCGGGAAGACAGGGCCGTCGGTGTTTCCGCTCGCGCTCGGCTGCATGGGCATGTCCGGCATGTACGGACCGGCCGACGAGGCGGAGAGCATCGCCACCATTCGCGAGGCCATCGACCGCGGCGTCACGCTCCTCGACACCGGCGACTTCTACGGCATGGGCCACAACGAGCTGCTCATCCGCCGCGCCATCGAGGGCCAGCGCGACAAGGTGCAGCTCTCGGTGAAGTTCGGCGCCATGCGCGGCCCGGATTCGTCGTGGATCGGGTTCGACGGCCGCCCGGCGGCGGTGAAGAACTTCGCGGCGTACAGCTTGAAGCGGCTCGGGGTCGAGGTCATCGACATCTACCGCCCGGCGCGGCTCGACGCGAATGTGCCCATCGAAGAGACGGTCGGCGCCATCGCCGATTTGATCAAGGCCGGCTACGTGCGGCACGTCGGGCTGTCGGAGGTGGGCGTCGAAACCATCCGTCGCGCCGCTCGCGTGCACCCCATCGTCGACCTGCAGATCGAGTACGCGCTGATTACGCGAAAGCCCGAGGAGGCAATCTTCCCGACGCTGCATGAGCTCGGCATCAGCGCAACGCTGTACGGGGTGCTCTCGCGAGGGTTGCTCACCGCCAGCAAGCCCTCCGGCAAGGGCGACATCCGCAGCTACCTGCCCCGCTTCACGGGCGCGAACGCATCAGCGGTGCAACGCTTCCACTCCTTCGCCGCCGAGCGGGGCATGACCCCGGCCCAGCTCTGCATCTCCTGGGTCCTCGCCAAGCAACCGCAGTTCGTGCCGGTAGTGGGCTCCCGAACCCGCAAGCAACTCCAAGACGCGCTGGCCGCCCTCGACAAACCGCTCTCGCAGGCAGACGTGAGCGCCGTTGAATCCTTGCTCTCACCAGCCGCCATCACCGGCACCCGCTACGCCACCGAGCAAATGAAACACCTCGACAGCGAACGCTCCTAGAGAAGCCCAATCTGCCGGAGAAAGCTGACCTGATCGTAGAACAGTTTCTCCTCGACGATTTCGCCATTCCGCCAGCGCGCGACGGTGCAGAACTCGAGGGAGAAGGTCTTGTTCGTCGCCTGATGCACCTTGCCGTTCAGATCCTTCCAGGGACCGATCATCTTCCCTGTCCAATCCGCGATGGTGCAGGTCCAGTCGCCCGAGGCGATCATCACCTTGTACGGATTGTTGGAGAGCTTGTTCTCGATCGACTTGAAGAACGCCTCCGACTCGGCCTGGTGGGCGTCGCGGCCGCGCGTCGGATCCGGCACTCCCGGCCAGAACACCGCGGTGTCGGCGGAATGACGCTTCCGGAAGACGTCCCAGTTCTGCGAGTTCCACGCGTCGTCGAGCGTCTTCATCCGCTGCAGGTTGTCTTCTCCACTCATGGCGCCTCCTGATCGATACGATTGATTCTCGAAGCGCGCGCAGTAGCAAACGAGCAGCGAATTGTCATTGCGCCTCAGGTCGCCGACGAGCGACCGAACGCTGACATGGACGAGGTGAGTGGCCCCTGATCGGCGAGTCGAGGGTATGCCGCGGCCCGCACGGTCACCGATCAAGTGGCGATCCTGATCACCGCTTCGGAGATTTGCCTTCTTCATCAAGTCGAGATCCTGCAGTTTTGCGCCCGAGATCGTCATCGCGAGCCACTGCATCGAGATCGCCGTCCAACCCAAGGACTCGCAGCGCTCTGGCGTACGTCCCGAGGGCAATGGTCGGTTCACCTTTCTCGAGCCGGTTCAACGTGTCGCGCGAAATCCCGATCCGCTCGGCGAACAACGTTCCGGAAATCCGCCGCCGCATCCTCGCCAGCCGAATGCGCTCCCCAAGCGCCCGCACTCGCCGCGCCAGAGCCGGAAACAACGGCCAGAACGTTCGCGGCACGTCCGATACTGTCGTCACTTTGCAGGGATGTGTCAACAATATCGGACTGCGCAACTGCGGTGCCCCGTACGGCGGCGCATTCAAGCGATCGTAGGCATCTCGTCCCACGTTCGACCATCCAGGACGCGACCCGCTTTCTTCTTGTTCGTGCCGCCCCCCACTGCTTGAAGAAGAAGGCGACCCCTGCTCGCGCGCACTGGTCGCGGATGTCGGCAACCCAGGCAGGGTCCATCGGACGCGCGCCGTGGCCGGACTCGCCGCCGACGATGACCCAATCGATGTTGTTCAGTTTGAGCTTCGGGAGCGGACCGAGGAGTGGCTCGAGCGAGAGGAATTTCACGTGCGCGCCGGTGGCCCGCAGGTCGTCGATCCTGTCGACATAGTCCGCGGTCTCGACGCTGACGCCCATCCACACGTTCTTCGACCATTCGATCTGCGTGCTCAGCTCGGCGAGCCGATGTGCGCGCTTCGTCAGAACCTGAAAGCGATGCCAGTGCGCCCGGCGCATGACGTCGAAGACGCGCTGGATATAGGCGAGCGAGACGTCCTCGTGGAACAGGTCGCTCATCGAGTTTACGAAGATCGTCTGCGGCTTCTTCCACCGAAGCGGCAGTTCCAACATCTGCGGCTGCAGCGTGAGCGCGAAACCATTCCTGTAGTTTGGCTGCCCCATCGCTTGCAGCCGTTCCGCCAAGCGCTCCGCGTAACAGTGCTTGCAGCCCGGACTGATCTTGTCGCACCCCGTCACAGGGTTCCAAGTCGACTCGGTCCACTCGATGCCGGACCCGAAAGCCATTAGCGCACCTCCTTCAGCAGGTGATTGGCGATGCGCAGCGCGACGTCCTTACCGCGCTCATTGCCGACAGCGAAGCAGAGCAGATACAGCGGATTGTTGGCCGAATTCCAAAGCACACCCGGTTCGGCGACGCCGGCGAAGACCTCCTTCAGTCGGCGGTTGAAGTATCCAGCCATGACGTTCATCGAAGCTTTGACCTGCACTTTAGCATCGCCAAACAGTGTGACCTTTGTCTCCTGCTTGTAGAACTCGTCGTACCAATCCGTCGTGCCGAGGAACAGGTCCATGCGCCGCCGCCACGATTCGGGCAGCTTCCCCGACTTCGTCGCTAGGCGATTCATCCCCATGCCCAACGGAACCAGCAACCACAGATCGATCGCCTTCGTCGCGGCAACCGCCTCGATGGTCTTCCAATCGACCTGCATCCCGTAGGGATCGAGAAACAGGACCGCTCGATGGGACTTCCACGCATCGGGCCGCGCCCGCACAGCCCCTGGATGACCTCGTTCGCATCACCTTGGCGGACGTCGATGTCGGCGGCCAGGTCGGAGAACTCCTGCTTCAGCGTCTCGAGCTGATGACAGCGTTCGGAGCTCCGCTCAATAAAGATGTACTTGTCAAATCGCGGTTCGACCTGCAGAGCAAGCTTCGCCGAGCCGTCAAGAAGCTTCTGCGGCGCGGGCTCGTTCAGATCCGGGAACAGCAAGTCACCGGGAACGGTGGTCGTGCCTCTTTCACGCGCCGCGCGCGACCCAGTGCCGGCGAACGCGTCGATGTACGCCTTTCGAAACGGCTGCGTGGCCGTCGGCTTGTCCTTCAACGCTTTGGTGTACGCGGCCAAATAGCTCTTGAGCACGTCCAGCTTCGTCTCGGTCCAGTCCCCTCCGAACCGATGCTCCTTGCCCTTGGATGTCGGTCGTTTTCTTGTCGCTGTCTGCTCGCCTGTTCAGTATGCCTCCGACACACTGTCTCTGCAAGGAATGTGGCGCGAGGGGCAAGCTACTTTCCAATTACAGCGTCGAGCAACGAAGTGAATGGACGCCACTCGTTGGATGCGACTGCGCTACGCTTGCGGCATGGGATTTCCGGGATGTACCACCGGCGTACGAGGGGCCAACGTCGCCACCATGCACGAGGCCATCGCCCGCGACACTACGCTCTTCGAAAGCCGGCACTTTCTACGCCATGGCACGCAACGAGCCGCTCATCCGGCCGCCGTCCAATCTTCCACGAACTCGGCACTAGCGCCAGATGTGACGGCCGTCGA